>JAYWHB010000824.1:0-5452 GCA_043777915.1 Deinococcales bacterium | reverse complement strand
TGCTAGGGCATGACATCACCTATTTGCGATTGGCTGGCGAAGAACAGCCAGACCGTTTTGTCAATGCTGCCGAAATTATCTTGGATGGTCAGAGTTTCTTTCCAGCCCAAAACCAGTACAAAACCCAACAGATGAACGTTGCCACTCCAGCCGTGCAGTACAACTTTCTTGGCGATTTCTATGTGATTTTCTTATCGGCTGACGAAAAAGGCAGCCAAGTCGCCCTGAAATTTATCAACAGCCCCTTGGTCTCTTGGATTTGGTTCGGTGGGCTAATCATCGTGATTGGTGCGGGTTTAACCCTAATCCCAGCCGTGCAGGTGCAAACCTCAAGGAAACAAAGCGAAATGCTCGCCGCCGATTAAGTAGGAGAAAATGTGAACACAGCCATTCGGAACATTATTATTGGCGCAGTAATTGTCGCCGTCCTAGGGGTGCTGCTTGGGGGGTTACTCAGTCCTAGCCAGCCGGGGAACAAAAGCACCGCCGCGCTCGAGGGAAAACCCGCCCCAAGTTTTGACCTGACCTTGATTAACGGTGGGCGCATTCAACTCGAGCAGTTTAAGGGTAAACCCGTGGTGCTTAACTTCTTTGCTTCTTGGTGTGTGCCATGTAAGGACGAAGCCCCGATGTTCTCGAGGGCAGCGCTTGAGTACAGCAAAAAAGGCGTGATTTTTCTTGGCATTGCGTATAATGACAAAGAAGATAAAGCCCGAGAATTTGCCAATCAATTTGACCTTGGTTTTCCAATCATGATGGATGACTCGAGCGATGCGGGTCGTACCAGTGTCAAATACGCGCTTTTTGGTGTTCCAGAGACTTTTTTTATAGACAAAGACGGTGTGGTAAAAAAACACTACCCTAAGCCAATCGAACGTACCGAACTCGAGGCGGGCTTAAAACTGGTGGGGGTCAAATGAAATTTCTTTTTTTTCTCCTGTTTTCCTTTTTCTCAATTTCCTTAGCGCAAACCGATTTAGAACTCGAGAATAAAGCCCGTTTAATCGGTAACGAATTGCGTTGCCCTGTCTGTGGTGGCTCTGCCATCACCGAAAGTCCATCAGATTTTGCCCGTAGTATGCTCGCCGAAGTCAAATCTCAGGTCAAAGCAGGGAAATCCGAAAGCGAAATCAAAGCCTATTTTTCTGGAAAATACGGCAGTACGGTGCTGCTTAAACCACCGTTTCAAGGAGTGAATATGTTGGTATGGATTTTGCCAGTTTTGGTCTTGTTGATTGGTGCGGCTGTGTTGTGGAATTACTTAAAGCGCTCAAGCCATCAAAACCCCGAAGAGGTCAACCCCGCCGCACTCGAGCAAGTGCGTAGGCAACTCGAGGCGCAGCGTGACCGCAGCCATGATGGTGCGGGGCATGTGGCAGGAAGCGGGGCGAGTACCCACCTATGATTCCGTGGTTTGTTTTGCTCGGCTTGGTGGCTGTTTTACTGGCTGTTTTTGCGCTTCTGCCTTTGCGCGGTAATTCAGCCCAGATTCGTGTAAAAACCAAAAAGGATGAACTCGAGGACGAATTAAACGCCGTGTACGCTCAGATTCGAGAATTGGAACGACAACAAGAACAAGGCGAAATAAAAACCCAAGATTATGAACGTTTTCGCTTGCGTGACGAAACTCGAGCCGCTAAAATTTTGCAAGTCATCGAAACCACAACAGAAACACCAATTACAAATCCATCTCGAGCCAGTTTACGTGGTGGCATCTTATTATTTACCTTAACGGCTGTACTACTCGGGGGTTTAAGTGCCTTTGCAGTTCCAGCCCTCGAGAATTTAGCCCTTAGACCAGTCGAACGTGAGCTTTACGCCAATCAAAAAGAACTCCTTAAACTGGCGGCAGAACTGAACGAGACCTCTAAGAAAAACGAAACCCTACCAGAAGCCCAGCGCTTAGAGTTTTCACTCGAGACCCTGATGAAATACGGCGATGTGGCATGGGAGTTAGACCGTTTTGAAGACTCTGCCAAAGGCTACGGGGCAGCTTTAAGACAATTCACCGACACAGCCAAAAAGAACCCGCCAACTAAACCGAGTGAGGAAAATATCCATGCTTTATCACGTTACGGACAGATTCTTTTTTTTAATGGCGATAACGACCAAGCCCTGACCTTACTCGAGACCGCCGCAAAACTCGGCAATGCCGAAGCATGGCTAACCATTGGTAACATTCGTTTCAGTGCTAAAAACGACCCCAAAGGCGCAATTGCGGCTTGGGAGCAATTTCTAAAAGTCAATAAAGACAAAGCCTTTGGCGCACGAATACCAGACTTAATTGCTGCCGCTAAAACACGCTTACGTGAAGCTGACCCCGGCGCAAAACTCTTTGCCCAAAGCTGCGCTGGCTGCCACGGAGCAGAGGCACAAGGCTTGGTTGGACCAAACTTAAAAACTTCCTCAAAAGCCAGAAGCCCAGACTTTCTCAAAACGCAACTAGCAAACGGCTCGAGCAACCAAAAAATGCCAGCCTTTAAGTCCATCCAAGGAAAAGACCTAGAAAACATCATCAAATTCGTGACTGGCTTAAAACCATGAACACCTTTCGCCTTTCGCCTTTCGCCTTTTGCCTTTATGCCCCTTTCCCGTCGTAAAATCCTCGAGTATTGGTGGGTCGCCCCGATTGTGGGTGTGGCAAGTTTTTTTACGTGGCTTGGGATTCGGTCTTGGAATATTTTGGTCGGTAAACCTGTCCCAAGCAGTACCCCCAAATTTGTGGCAGCCTCTAAAGTACGGGTGGCTCGAGTGTCTGATTTACCGACTGTTTGGGATGCAGTGCAGTTCAAAATCGGTTCAACTCCAGCCATTTTGATACGGGTACAAAAACCACAAATTGGTGGAATAAGTTTTTCAGGTAGGCATTTTATCGCTCTCTCCAGAAATTGTACGCATTTACGTTGTAACGTTGAGTACATCAAAAATCCAGAAATTACTGCCATGGCATACAAATACCGCCCAGAATTTGAGCATCCCGTGCTTGGTTGTGCTTGTCATTTTAGTGCCTTCGATCCTGAAATGGCAGGTAAGAGCGTATCCGGTCCCGCGTTACTTCCACTGCCAAGGGTACAGCTTTTGGTTCAAAACTCAGAGATTTTTGCTGTCGGACTCGAGGTGTAGATTACTCATTCTCGAGCAGCTTTTCCCTTTTCATTTGCTCTCGGATAGACCAATACAAAAGCTATGCTACAATTGCCAATGAATGAACGCGACCATTAGAAACAAGGTGCTACACGTCATAGAGCAATTACCAGAGGATGCCGATATGGAGTTGCTCATTCAAGCCTTAAAAGTCTGACTTAACATTACTAGGGGCATCAGAGATTTGCGTTCACTCTAGTTCGCGGAGGTGTCCAGACGCGACGGAAAACACTTCGGACTCTCGAGGTAACGCCGCCAAACGGTCTGCAAGAACCAGTCGTCGGCTTCGGACGGCTGCTGGTGCAGGATTGGCGGCAACGAATCGAAAGATGGCTTGACCGAGATTGGTCGTCGGCTCGTCTGTATGCTGGCGATAAATTAGGTCAATCAAATCAGCATCGCCCGGGTAGCCTCGTGGTTTGGTAAACGAGTGGCGAGTGAAGGGGTCTTGGTGAACCAAGAGTCTAATTGGGTGGGAACGAGCGCGTTCGATGTATTCTTTCCACTTGCCCAGAGTCATCGAGCGGCGAACATCGCGCAACCCGAGACTCAGGTCAACCATCGCCCCGTCAACATCGCCGTCATGAAAGCGAACTGCAAGAGCGTCCAAATCAGGCGATATTACTGAGCTTGTATCTTTTTCCATGACGTTTTCCTTTCACTTCAACAAGAATTCTCGAGATTTGCCGATTAACATAAACCTGTGCAGCACAAAGTTCTTCTTCTGCAATACTTACTATTTCCTTTATTGATGGGGCTGACTCAAGCCTAAGCCTCGTAAAATTTGCTAGACTATTTCCATGACCAAGTTCATCATCGAACAACATTCAGATGGTTTTGTGGCTTACCCGCTTGGTATTCATGGTGTCGTTGTTGGACAAGGCGATTCACGAGAAGAAGCGCTCGAAGATGCTCGGTCAGCCCTAGAATTTCACATTGAAACTTTTGGTACTGGTGTTCTCGAGTCACAAAATGATGTCTTGAATACAACAGATTCATCAGTGACTTTCCATTTTTTGCTCATGGTGGTTGCTCCTTGGTTTTCTCTCGAGGTCATGCAAATTCTCGAGGTGAGAGGCTTGGGCGGCGGCTTGGTTGAACTGCCCAAAACTCAAACCCCGAACCGTAATCAAAGCGTAATCACCAAAAATTAGGGTCTCGAGATGAATCTCCCCAAAACCCGTATCTTCTAAGTTCGACTTATTTTCGGTACACTTTATGGAGTTGCTTTCGGCAAATCAAATAGACCAAGCGTGATAACTCGAGCCGAGCGCCAAGTGTTTCTGCCACTAGACAAACGATGCCTGAAACAACCCTGACGCGGCGCTACCTCCAAAACTGTTAGAATTTTCACATGTTGCTAACACTGGGAAAATTGGCACTCGAGAATAATGCTTTAACTCGCCCGAAAACCTTGTCGTTGCTGGCATACTTAGCACTCGAGGGTCGTAAACCCAGAACCCATGTGCGTGAACTCTTCTGGGGTCAAGCCTCAAACGCTGCCGCCAGTCTGCGGGTGGTTTTGCAGCAACTTCGAGATGCAGACACCTTGCTCGAGGAACAAAAGATTTTGATTTGTGCCATTAAGTGCGATGCCGCACTGCTCTTAGAGAAGCTGGATTCTGGCGATGAAGCTGGCGCGGTGCTGCTTTATACGGGTGCATTTTTGGACGGCTTACCATTTGATTCTGCCGAATTTGAAGAATGGGTGCTGGTGACAAGGGAATATATTGCCACTCGAGTCTGCAAAGCCCATTTGAATTTGGCACTGATTGCGCTTGAACAAGCCGATTTGCCCAAAGCCTCGCAGCACGCAGTTGCGGCGCATAGGCTTTCTAAAACCACACCGCTCGAGACCGAAGATTTACTTGTTTTGCTGGGGGTTTTGGAAGATTGTAGCCACGACTTAGCTGCTGTTCTGCGCCAAGAATTACAGGATTTGGACATCGAAATCCCAAACCGAAACAAAGTACCGGCGCGGCACTTACCCACTGCCATTTCTGGCTTTGTCTTCCGCAGCGAACAGGCTGCCCTCGAGACACTACTGGAAGACCAGCGCCTAGTCACCATTGTTGGCTACGGCGGCGCAGGAAAATCCCGTTTGGCGCTCGAGGTGCTGCGTGGCTTACCCGAAACGCAAAGCACTTTTTTGTACCACTCGAGCCAATTTTAGAGCCAACTGATGTCCCCAGTGCTTGTTTACGCGCCATGAGTTACCGCGAAAGCACCTCTGAACCAACTGAACAGCTTATAACCCAGATTGGACAAAAAAACGTCGTGCTACTGCTTGATAACGCCGAGCATTTGG
>JAYWHB010000823.1:0-5460 GCA_043777915.1 Deinococcales bacterium | reverse complement strand
GAATACGAAGACTTGTGTAGCTTATACCAATACATTTTGACTGCTGTTGAGACGTGTATTCGCCTAGATACAAGAAAATCCCTCACAAGCTGACACTTCACCCGCTTGGAATTCGGTACACTAGATAAGTGACGGTTTTTAATGATTCACGGATTGCCTTGCATCCGCAATTTGCGCCAGCCACCCGTTTATTGTGGAACGCTGGGATTCTCGGGGCGCTTGATGGGATTGCCAAAGCGGGGTTTCTAGCCGCCGAGGTCTGGGCAAGCCATATTACTGATTCTGGAATTCCACCTTTTTCGGTTAAAAAACGAGCCAATGAACTTGGCTTAAAATTATCCTTACACGCCCCAAGCTATGACTTAAACCCACTCTCGAGCAATTCCGAAATTCGCAGTTTATCGCGCCGTTTGGTCTTGGATTCACTTGAAGTAGCGGCTCAACTTGAAGCAAAAATCGCGGTGGTGCATCCCGGAGCGCTTTCGAGTACCACCGACGATGTTGAGGGCTACTGGGGTAAACTCGAGGAATTTGTGGTGCAACTCGATTCTCGAGCCACACGCCTAGGCTTAACCGTGGCAATCGAAGCCATGGAAAAAAAGAAATTGCAATTTGTGACGGGCATTGCCAGCTTGGAACGCCTTGCTGGGGTCTTGGGTTCGGTGGGTGCGCGGCATGTTGGAATTTGCTTAGACATTGCCCATGCTGGCACAGTCGGCAACCCCGAAGAGTTCTTAGCCCAAGTGCCACGGGTAGTCCATATCCATTTATCAGACACCAGCGAGGAAAAAACCCATGCGCTCTTAGGCGAAGGGCGTTTAGACCTACAAAATATCATCCCTAAATTACTCGAGAAGATGAAAAACAGCACTGGTTTTATTGTCATCGAAGGGCGCTTGGCTTCCGACGAGCCTCGAGCCATTGCTGTGGCTGCCAAATACTTAGAACAATTTACTTCTTAATTTTTGGTTTAGCGCTGTTGCGTCCCATAAAAAACCCAATCAATAAACCAACCAGTAAAGGAATGGCAACGGTTAAAATCAGTGTGCCTACTCGGATTGAACTATCAAAGAAGGGAATATAAAAACCCCAAGTGAAGAATAAAACCACGGCGAGAACCGCAACCACAACCAAACCAGTGACAATCGCTTTCATGACCATAGTATACGCATAAACTAAACAAAAAGTTCCCGAACTTTAGATTAGAACTGACAATGTACGTTTTTACAGAACTGATAAGGCGAGTTTTTCCATGTCCCTAAATGGCTTCCAATCTTTTTTGGTTTGATGATCAAAACCCAGTAAATGGGTTAAGCCATGACTAGCAAGCACAATCACTTCGGTCTGTAAATCATGCCCATGCTCGAGTGCCTGCCTTTGGGCTGTCTCGAGGCTGATGTAAATATCCCCTAGCACTGGCGGCATAAATGGGTCGCCAGGTTCCCATTGCGGGAAGGTCAGGACATCGGTATTGACATCCTCACCCCAAAACTCGAGTTTCATGGCGCGAAGTCTGGCATCGGTAGATAAGACCACACAGACAGCGCTTTTTATCGTATGGGTTTTCATTAAAAAATTCATGACCCGCCGCAGTTTGGGGCGCAGTCCAACTGGCACTTTGGTTTCGGTAATAATCTCGAGCATAAAAGACAGGTTAAAAGGGAAAAGGGTTAAAAGGTTAAAGGCTTTGAGGGTTATCGCTTTTTACTTTCGCCCTTCGCCCTTCGCCTTTTGCCTCTTTACCTCTCGCCTCTCAGGTTCAGGATACGGGCTTCTGGACGGTAATACAAAAAGTTAATCGGCAAGTACGAACCACTGGCGGGAACAATCTCAATTTCGATACGGTCACGGTCGTTGGCACGGTAGACCACCACAGGTAAATCATTGCGGTACAAGGTGCCACTGTCTGGTAGGGCGGTATAAACCCCGTTGATTTTCATTGCTCCAGCATATGGACCGCCCCTTGGCACAAGCGCCCCGACTGTACCCCTCGCATTCTCGAGGGTAATTGAGTAGGTCACGCCAAAATTGCCTTTTAAGCTCATTTGGTCGCCACTCAGCACATCCCTGCCAATGATGTTTGGGTCGTAATTGCCATCGCCAATAATCTGACGAATCGCCGTCCCGGTTTGAACTTGGGCTAAATCCACACTGATTCGCCGTACTGCCCCATAAAATGTGCCTCGTTGATGAATCCTATCTCGAGGTAGGGCTGGTAAATTACGCAAGGTGGTTAGCATTAACGCCCCACCTAAATCACCAAGGCTCGGCGCAACCAAGGCTTCATCTAAGAAAAAGACCGAAGTTTGTACCCGTCCATTGGTTTCAAGGTCAAACATCAAATTTAAGCCCTCGCCCGTATCAAGTGGATTGGACAAAAACAACGGCGCGGCTTTGCTTGGTTCTAAAGTCAGGGTTTCTAAACCACTTGAAGTTAAAAAATCGAGTAAACTGGCACGCCCAAGCGTGGCGACCACGGTGGTGGCACTGGTTACACCAAAACGTGAAACCTTGACTGCCACGGGGGTACTCTCTAAATTCGTGACCCAAACCATTAAACGCCCAGCCGAACTCATGCCGTTGGCGTGATAAGCCATTAAACGGGCTGCCCCATTGACCACTTCTTCATACAACAAACCACTGCGGTCTGGTTCTTCAGGTGAATCCGAAAAAATCAGTGGCACAGCCTCGTCGGTACGGGCAATTTGGGCTTGCGGGTAACTTAAAACATCCGAGTCTGGAAAAGTGCGCCCGACAGGTACAAAACGCAGACCGTATTCTTTAGCGGTGTACATCACTTCGTTAATCACTTTGATATTGACCACAAAAGGCTCGGACACCAAGCCATTGCGGTTGGTAACGACCAAGGCAAGACTTTTGATGCCGGGGGTAAAATAGGCATCTTCACGCCCCGCAAAACGCTCTAAGGTAATCGGTACACCGTTTGGGTCGTAGCTGTACTCAATAATTCGCACTGGTTCGCCAATGCGGTACTCTTTTTTATCGGTGGCAAAACGCGCCACAGGTAAACTCGTATCCACCGCACCATCTCGAGCCACAGTAATACTGATTAAACGCTGGACTGTATCAAACGACACCGTGGCGTTTAGGGCTTGGTCTAAAATCCGAGCCACCACAAACATATTGCCCTCGAGAACCGTGGCAACTTCGGACAGCGGGACTTGTCTGCCATTCAAACGCGCCAAACGTATACTTGGGTACAACTCGAGTTTGCCAAAACGCAAACCATCGGGAACATCACGCACACTTTCGATTGGAATACCAAGCACCCGTCCGAGTTCACGAAGCGGCAAGACGGTACGCCCATCTACGGTGCGGGCGCTCGAGGCAAACTGGACTCGAGACCCGTTCAAGAAACCAAAATTGGCATCCAAGGGCCAAACCAATTGCCGTGTGGCTAATTTAGTGGCTTGCCGATTTGGTTGGCTGGTTTGTGCCAAGGCTAAGGCAGAGAGTAAAAGCGCGAGTATAAAAGTCATTCGCGCAACAGAAATCAACTTCACATTGCCTAAAATAACAGTATTTAAGGCGAAAGGCAAAGGGCGAAAGCAAAAGGTAAAAGGTAAAGGATGAAGGATAAAGGTTAGAGGGAGGACACAAATTTTCTTCTTCCTCTTTCTTGACCCCAAAGCAGCACCTGACGGGCTTGGGTCGCTTCCTCCTTCCTCCCAAGTTTTTTAGGTGTTAAAATCTGGTATGGATTTACAATTAAACGGCAAAGTGGTCATTATTACCGGAGGCAGCGACGGACTTGGCGCTGCCACTGCCTTAGCTTGCGCCAAAGAAGGCGCGAATGTGGTGATTGCGGCTCGGGGCTTAGATAAACTGACCAAAACCGCCGCGATGATTGGTGGGCAAGCCTTGGCAATTCAAACCGATGTCACCAACCCTGTGCATCTCGAGAATCTGGTGATTCAAACTGTGGCTCGTTTTGGGCGCATAGATGCAATTGTCAATAACGCAGGACGGGCAGCCGCTAAACCATTTGAAAGTATTACCGAACAAGAATGGCAAGAGGATTTAGACATGAAATTCTTTGCGGCGATTCGGTTATCTAAACTGGCTATTCCGCACATGAAAGCCGTCGGTGGAGGCAGCATTGTCCATGTGCTGGCAATCGGTGGAAAAACCCCAGCCGCCAACAGTATGCCCAGCACGGTTTCTCGAGCCGCAGGGATGGCACTAATGAAAGCCATGAGTAAGGACTTAGGCAAAGACAACATTCGCGTTAATGGTGTACTGATTGGTTTGGTTGAGTCTGACCAATGGGCGCGTCGGGCAATGCAAAGTAACCAAAGTGTTGAGAGTTTGTACGCCAAACTGCCTGTGGAAAACAACATCCCACTGGCTCGAGTTGGAAAAGCCGAAGAGTTTGCTGATTTTATTGCCTTTTTAGTCAGTGCCAGAGCCGCCTACATCAGTGGTTGTGCGATTAACTTTGATGGTGGAATGAGCGCCGCCGTTTAACGTATACTTTGTCATGAACCTAAAAACCGAAGTAGCAGCCCTGACCGATAGCCTTGTCGCCGTGCGCCGTGACTTTCATATTCACGCCGAAATTGCCTTTGAAGAAGTTCGCACCAGTGGCATTATCGCCACGCATCTCGAGAATTTGGGTCTCGAGGTTGAACGTAATGTGGGTAAGACTGGTGTGATTGCCGAACTCAAAGGCGGTAAGCCTGGTAAAACCGTTTTAATCCGCGCCGATATAGACGCATTGCCTTTTAGTCAACAAACAGGCGCAGAGTACGCCTCGATTAACGCTGGGGCGATGCACGCTTGCGGACACGATGGTCACGCCAGCATTGCCATGCACGTTGCCAGTATTTTTGCCAAACACAAAGATAATCTCGAGGGAAATTTTAGATTTGTCTTTCAACCTGCCGAGGAAATTGTGTCTGGCGCAAAAGCCATGCTCAAAGACAAACCAGATTTGCTCGAGGGAATAGATGCGGTGGTCGGTTTGCACCTTTGGAACGACAAACCCGTGGGCTGGGTTGGCGCTCGAGCAGGTGCGAGTTTTGCTTCTGCCGATGCTTTTAGCGTTTTTATTCAAGGTAAAGGTGGTCATGCGGCTTCACCCCACCAGTGCATAGACCCAATTGTGATTGGTTCACAGCTTGTGCTGGCACTACAAACCATTGTCAGCCGCAACACCGACCCGCAATTCCCGAGTGTGGTTTCGGTTTGCACCATCATTGCTGGCGAAGGGGCGTATAACATTATTCCAGACAGTATCGAATTGCGTTGTACCTTGCGTACCTTTGACTTAGAGCTTCGCCAAAAACTCCAAGCCCGCATCGAAACGCTATGTACTTCCACTGCCACAGCTTTTGGTGGTTCGGCACGGCTCGAGTGGAAATCGGGTGTGCCACCCGTGGTCAATAATGCTGAACTGACCGAACGCTTTAAGCAACTTGCTTTGGGAATCGTGCCAAG
>JAYWHB010000822.1:0-1975 GCA_043777915.1 Deinococcales bacterium | reverse complement strand
GTACAAAAGCGGCAAACGCAAAAAAAGCCCAGACCCCGAAACTGCCAATCTCGAGAAACTCTGCGATGACATTCAGCTTTGCGCCCAAGCCTTGTGCTTAGAAGAAATGCTCGAGACTCGAGTACCCAAAGGCGCGATTTACCATATTGCCAGTAAACGTCGCCGTGATATTGAATTTAGCCCAGCCCTGCGAACCCGAACCTTAGAAGTGATCGAAGCGGTGCGCAGCCAATTACAAAGCGGTATCACTCCTGAACCTGTCAATGACCAGCGCTGTATTCATTGCAGTTTACAAAGTGCCTGTATGCCCAGTGTGCGCCATCTCGAGACTCCCGACCCATTTTCGCCCGAGGAGATACCATGAACCAAGCCCTGAATACGCTTTATATTCAAACCCAAGGGACATATCTTCACCTCGAGCATGATGCCATTAAAATTGAAGTGGACCGAGAAGTTAAAGCTCGAGTGCCATTGCATCATTTAAGCAGTATTGCGGTGTTTGGCAATGTCTTAATCAGCCCGTATTTAATGGCGCGATGTGCCGATGAAGGACGCGATATAAGTATTTTAACCGAATACGGGCGTTTCAAAGCCCGGATTCATGGAAGCACCACTGGTAATGTGCTTTTACGCCGCGCTCAACACTTAGCGCTCGATAATCCAGAACGTTGCTTAGCAATAGCCAAAAGGTTTATTGCAGGAAAAATCCAGAATACTCGAGGCACGTTAATGCGAGCCGCCCGAGAAAGTAACGACTCGAGCGACTGGACAACGCTTCGGAATGCCAGCACAGACCTAGAACAGAGTTTACGCCACACCAAAAATGCCCTCAACCTCGAGGAGTTGCGCGGGATAGAGGGCAACGCTGCTCGAGTCTACTTTGGGGCATTTAGCAGTTTAATCCGCACCAACCGACTGGACTTTGAATTTCTTGAACGCAGTAAACGCCCACCTCGAGACCCGATTAACGCGCTAATTTCATTTATTTATGCACTCTTAACAGCCGATTGTGTAGCGGCGCTCGAGGGTGTGGGACTCGATCCACAAATGGGATTTCTGCATGTTTTACGTTCTGGAAGACCTGCGCTAGCACTGGATTTAATCGAAGAGTTTCGGAGTTATATCGCCGACCGCCTTGCATTAACCTTGATTAACCGCTCACAAATCACGATCAAAGACTTTGACGAACGCACTGGCGGTGCATGGGGATTAAACGAAAACGGGCGCAAAATAGTCTTAATCGAATATCAAACCCGCAAAAAACAAGAAATCACCCATCCAATCACCCAAAGCATTATTCCCATCGGACTTGCGCCTCATATTCAAGCTCGGTTACTGGCTCGGCACTTACGCGGCGACTTACTCGAGTATCCGCCGTTTATCCCCAAGGTTTAAGATGGATATACTTGTGTGCTACGATGTCAACACCGAAGAACGCGAAGGCAGGCGGCGCTTACGTCAGGTTGCCAACGCCTGCAAGAGCCTTGGGCAGCGCGTCCAGAAAAGTATTTTTGAATGCCGCATCAACGATATGCAGTACCAAGCCTTTTTGGTCAAACTCCAGAAAATCATTGACCCAAAGACCGATTCGCTACGCCTCTACCGACTCCGCGCCCCTCGAGAAGACAATTTAGATGTGCTTGGGATAGACTCCTATGTGGATTTTGACGACCCCCTGATTATTTAGCGCCTGTGTGCGCGAACCCCCAGTGCTAACGGAAACCCCGCAGGGTTCGCGGCAAGAAAAAACATCATCCAGCACGAGAACCTTGACAGTTGAATAGAAAAAGGAGAGAATGAAATGGTAACAAACAGCAAGGTTCGCGGAGAACAAGCAAAAAAGCACGTGATACACGCATTCCGCGAAACCTACTGTCGGGTACGGGTTCGCTCGTACTCGAGGATTGAAACCATTGGTACATCGGTTCTCGCTGGGAACATCGGTAGTCGGGTACGGGTTCGCTCGTACTCGAGG
>JAYWHB010000821.1:0-5477 GCA_043777915.1 Deinococcales bacterium | reverse complement strand
ACAAGTGCGCTCAGAGTCAGAGGTTTATCGGTCAAGACTTTAAGTTGTGTGGCATTATTTATATTTGGAGCAGAAACTGTATTTAATACTTTCCCACTTGCTTTACTACGCGTGATTAAAAGTCCATTAGAAACAGTTCCATCAGAACTTAACTCTATTGCACTATCAATAACGATATTTTTATAAGAAGGTGCAGCTTGTGTAGTTAGCGTACCTCCAACTCCTTGTACTGTAAGTGGAGAGTTTATACTTGCAGATAACTGACTGCGTTGTATGTATTCAACAGTTTCTACTTGTTGTTGATGTGCGCCAAAAAAATACCAAGTGGGATTGATTTTTACTTCAATTCCACGATCAGTATAGCCAATCATTGGGATTCTGACCAATTGACGGCTGATTTTGCTATTCCAAACCTGATACCCACGACTTCAATCAAGAGTTCCCAATGTACCTGTTACTGTTTGGAGTATACGGCTTGCTTGGGTACGAACCCATTGTGTTGAAGGGTCATCTCTTAGATAACCCAAAGTTTCTGGGGAAAGTGTGCCATTCCGCTCCCACCAAGAACCTTGCCAAAACCACTGGGGGCGTACTACTGGAGTTGGATTTGCTGAAATTGGTGCTGGTATTGCTTGTTGCGTCTGTTGTAGGGTAGCCGTACCGCAACTCGAGATGAGTATTTGAAGTGCCAATAGTAACGAAAAACTTCTGTAAGTAAAGCTGCTTTTATTCATTTTGGATAAATCCTCCAAGGCGAGACACTACCCCCCCCCTTCACGGTTTTTATGTAATTTGAAATACATAAAAACCGTTTTGGTTTTGAAATGTTGTTACTTCGGTAATAACATCTTCTGACTCACAGTTGCTATCTAAGTAAATCCTCACTTCCCAAACCCCCTAGAAAAGGAGCATAATCATCTTATGGAATTCAAACTTATTTCCGCACCCGATCAGGATATTTTCGAGACTCGTCTCAGGGATTTTATTGAAAGCCTTGGGAAAAACGTGACCATTGGCAACATCAATTTTTCAACCGCCGTGATGCCGAACGGCGAAGTGATTTACAGTGTCTTGGTGGCGTACCGCAGAACTCAGATGTAGTTTGGGTCAATCTCTCACCAGTTGCGTGCCAATCCTCACAAAAACACTGAGGGTATGGCGTAAAGTAGTGCTGTGACTTTTGCTTCTCCTTCTTCTAGTACCTCGGCTGCGCCTTTTTTGGTGGCTCGAGGTTTGCATAAGCGTTTTGGACAACGAGAAGTGGTCGGTGGGGTAGACCTCGAATTGGCTCGAGGTGAAATCGTGGCTTTGTTTGGACCGAACGGGGCAGGCAAAACCACAACTTTTTATATGATGGTTGGCTTTGTCAAACCCAATTCTGGCACAATTCACTTAAGTCAAGCCGATATTACCCGCTTACCAATGCACAGCCGCGCTCAGTTGGGTTTAGGCTATTTGCCGCAAGAACCAAGTGCCTTTCGCAAAATGACGGCTCGAGATAATCTGCTCGCCATTCTTGAGTACCAAAAATTAACCCCAAGCGAACGCATGGATAAAGCAAATTCGCTGCTCGAGGAATTTCAGTTGTCGCACTTAGCCGATAAAATGGCGTATACCTTATCGGGTGGCGAACGGCGGCGGCTCGAGATTGCCAGAAGTCTAACCACCAATCCAGATTTTATTCTGCTTGATGAGCCTTTTACAGGCGTAGACCCTAAAAGTGTCCGAGAAATTCAGCGTTTAATTCGTGAACTCCGAGAAAAACGTGGTTTGGGTGTCTTTATTACTGACCATGCAGTGCGGGAAACCGTGGCGATTACCGACCGCGTATATTTGATGTGGGATGGCAAAGTGGTTTTTAAGGGAACACCCGAAGAATTTGCTCGGAATCCAGAGGTGCGTCAGCATTATCTTGGCGAGGAGTTTGAGTTGTAAATGGAACTTTTTTGGTTGCTGCTGATTCTCGGGGTCGCCTTAATTGGTGGGCTTATCGCATGGCTTGGCGATAGCGTCGGACGGCGGGTTGGGCGTAAACACTTGCGGATTTTTAGTTTAAGACCCAAAACCACAGGTCTGGTTTTTGCAGTTGGTAGTGGTGTGCTGGTTGCCCTTGCGACCTTTGGCACAGTCTCGATTTTGGCGCGTAGCACCGTGGACAATGCCATTAAAGCCCCAGAGATGCGGCGTGAACTCGAGCAGTTAAAACGCAGTCTCAAAGGAATAGACTCCGAATACCAAAGCAGTAAAGCAAACCTTGTCAAAATGAAAGATCGAAGAGTTTTCGAGCAACAAGAATTTGAACGGGTTCGCAACGAGTTACAGTTGCGTCAAGATGAATTAAACGCCACAACTGCCTTAAACGGGCGTTTGGGTGGTCGGATTGTGGGCTTGGAATCTGAGCGCAATAAGTTAGGTAAACAAATTGCCAATAAAACAATTGAACTTAAACGCCTTGGTCTCGAGTCTAAAGAGCGCATTGCGGTACTGCGAAAAGAATTAACTTCTTTAGAAACCCAACGCAACGAATCCACCACGCAAATACAGCGCTTAAATACGCAGCGCAGCCAGTTGCAGCAACGTATTTTAGCACTTGGCACAGAACGCATCAGTTTAGAGAATAAAGTCCTAAGCGCCCAAGCTGCCACCGAACAAGCCGTTACCCAACAACGCAACTTAGAGATGACCGTGGCAAAGCTAGAAACGGGTAAGAAAACCCTCGAGACCCAACAAGCCCAGTTGGAAGCCCAGCGCAATGGGTTACTGGCTGAACGCAATAGCTTACAAGCCGAACGCACTGGCTTAAATGCTTCAATTGGGCAACTCGAGAATCAGTCAAATGTGCTACGAAACGAGCGCTCTAAATTACAAAGTGATATTCGGGAATTAAACCAAACCCGTACCTCCCTAGAAGCCAGTGTCAACCGCTTAGAGACCCAAAACACCACTTTAACCCAACAACTCAACCGTGCCGAAACCGAACTGCGCGATGCCCAAGAAGCCCTAGCCGAAGCCACCAGTGGCAACTTTATTTTCCGTCAAGGCGATTTGGTTTCACAACTGGTTCTCGAGACCAGTTCAGCCGAGACGATGCGTGAACAATTGCAAAAATGGTTAAAACAAGCCTCCCAAGTGGCTCAGATTCGTGGTGCAACCCGCAGTAAATCGGTGGTGCTAAAACCATCCCCGGATTTAGACCCATACATCAACTTAGCCCTTAAAAGTAAAGGTTCTGACCTTATTTTGATGCGAACCTCGCGCAGTGTCACCCAAACAGGCATTGAATTACCAGTCACCTTAGAAGTGCGCTCCAACGAAGTTCTGTTTAGCTCTGGTCAGCCAATTCGCTCCCGAGAACTCGGGCTTGGCATCATCAGTAACCAGCGTCCCAACTCGAGTTGGCGGGTAGCCATCGAGAATTTACTGCGTGAAACCGAACGTGACCTCATCGAACGTGGTGTTCCCCGTGAGAATCTTCCAACTGGGTTGGTGTCGGTAGCCGAAATCAATGCCTTTATTGACCAACTCGAGAACTTGAGTGGCACAGTTTGGATTGCCGTCTCAGCCCGACGAGAAATTACCCCAGCCGGACCTGTGCAGACCTATTTAAGTCTAATGCGGTAAAAGCAGGCAAAGGGCAAAAGGCGAAAGGCGAAAGGCGAAGGTTTTTACTTTCGCCCTTTGCCCTTTGCCTTTCGCCTCTTAAAACACATCTTGTAACCACGTCAGCTTTGGGTTGGCTCGAGCGCCTTCGATTAGCACCGCATCAAAACGACAAGGTAAATCGTCTCGCCCAAGGTAATACAGGGCTGCTCGGCGAATTAGGGCAGCTTTACGGGCATTGATAAATTCTCCAGCCGTACCATGCGAAGTCGAAGTGCGTTGTTTGACTTCAATAAAAACCGTGGTCTGGCTTGGGTCTATTGCAATTAAATCTATTTCTCCACCACGAATGCGGTAATTGCGTTCAAGGATTTTTAGCCCAGCCTGCTCGAGATGTTCGGCAGCCAGAATTTCTGCCCATGCACCACGCAATTCTTTTACAGGAATTTTAGTTGTCACGCGGTCATTATAATCCAAACAAAACGCCTCGAGAGAACCCGAGGCGCAACAAGAAGTGAGGTGGTCTATCGTGCATCAAATGGTTTTTGTGGAACAAGGTGCTTGGTAGCAGTGGCAGCCAAGGTAATAACAACGACATAAACAAATACAGTTAAAATAAGCCCGAACATTAATATCATCTCCTGAATGAAAGGTTTCATTCCCCTTTATACTAGCCGCGAAGATGGGCAAAACCTAAGAAAAAGGCTGTTTGTCAAAGGATTCTGACAATCCATCAGGTAAATTTGCCACTCTGATTTGAAGCTGTTGGCAGCACCATCAAATCATCAATTCAAAGCTAAAAATAAGCACAAGGCTTGGAAGTTTTCAAGCGCTTGTACAACAAAAAAGCCAAAGTCCCCCATTATTGAGACTAAACTACACCTATGAAGTTAATTTTAGACTCAACCCTCGAGCCTATTGCCGAAAAAATACAAGCTGGCGAACGCCTGAGTTTTGCCGAAGGGATGGCACTCTACAACACCCATGACCTGAACACACTTTCAAAACTGGCTAATTTAGTGCGAGAACGCAAAAACGGTGATAAAACCTATTTTGTTCATTCGATGCGCCTCGAGTTTACCAATATCTGTTATGTTGGCTGTACTTTTTGTGCCTTTGCTGCCCATAAAAACGAGTCTCGAGCTTGGGATTATAGCGTGCAGGATGTGGTTGCTCATGTGCGCGAAAAGTACGAACCCGGACTGCAAGAACTGCACATGAGCAGTGGACATCATCCAACCCGCCCGTGGGCGTACTACCCCGAAATGGTGCGTGAACTGAATAAAAGTTTCCCCGGATTACAAGTCAAAGCCTTCACGGCTGCCGAAATCGAACACCTAAGCCACATTGCTAAAAAATCCACGCTCGAGGTGTTGACTGAACTCAAAGAAGCGGGTCTGGCAGCCATGCCCGGTGGCGGGGCAGAAATTTTTGCTGACCGTGTACGCCTCCAAATCGCGCACCGCAAAGTCAGTGCTGACCAGTGGCTCGAGATTCACCGCCAAGCCCACAGCCTTGGTATTCGCACCAACGCCACGATGTTGTACGGGCATATTGAAACACTCGAGGAACGCCTTAACCACATGGACAGATTACGCACACTTCAAGACGAAACCGGCGGTTTCCATAGTTTTATTCCGCTTGCCTTCCAACCCGATGCCAATGCGCTGGCTTTTAACCTTGGCAAAACCGAATTTACGACTGGCATAGACGACCTGCGAAATCTGGCGGTCTCGAGACTGTACCTAGATAATTTCCAGCACATCAAAGGCTACTGGGTGATGATTGGCTCAGACCTTGTGCAGGTTGCCCTTGATTGGGGTGTGTCGGACGTGGACGGCACAATCATCGAAGAACATATCGCCCATGCGGCTGGC
>JAYWHB010000820.1:0-5480 GCA_043777915.1 Deinococcales bacterium | reverse complement strand
GCACGATTTGGGCTGCCTCTGGGTATGTTTCGCGGTCATATGGCATGGCGTTTGGCTCGAGCAGAATCAGTACGCCATCTGGCAAAGCCTGAACTGTGCAAGATTCAGGGTAGGTATAGAGCATTTTAAGCGCAGTGATGTTTTGTAAGGGGTTCTGCTCGAGGTAGATAAGAGCTTGTTTGGTCATAAAAGAAAATCATAACTCGAGTTAAGTGGTCACTTGTCAATTGGTATTGCGAAAGTCTGACGGGCTAACCCCAGTTTTTGCCTTAAATAACTTACTAAAATGCTGCTGGTATTGAAAACCCAGTCGGTACGCCACTTCACCAACCGAATCGTTTGTTCCCAGCAACAATGTTTTTGCCGCTTCAATCACATACGCATGGATGTAGGTTAAAGCACTTTTACCAGTCTCGAGCTTGAGCAAATCGCTCAGATAAGAACCAGTCATGTTCAAGGCTTCACCGCATTGCGTCACGGTTGGTAGCCCGCGCTCGAGCAGTTCGTCAGAAGCAAAGTAAGTCTCGAGATAGGCTTCAAATCGTACAATCAGGTCTTTGTTGAGGTTGGTTCGGGTATGAAACTGCCGATTATAGTAGCGACGACAATACTTTAAGATTGCCTCGAGCATCACAATCATTAAATCCTGAGAATGGTCATCTATGTTTTGTTGCAGTTCTATTTCCACTTTTTTTACCAAGTCAGTTAAAATGCTGCTTTCTTTTTCGGAAACATGCAGAGCCTCAAAGACGGCATAATCAAAAAACGAATAATCTTTAATGGTGCGTCCCAATTCGGATTTTCTGATTAAGTCGGGATGAAACATCAGCGACCATCCCGAATTGGTCATTTCAAAATCGGATTGCCCAAAAGATGCCACTTGCCCGGGTGCAGTGAAGACCAGTGTTCCTTCTTCAAAATCGTAAGAATTGCGCCCATAAGTAAATGCACCGCGCATATTGCCCTTCATCGAAATGTGGTACAGGTCGCTGGTGACGCGTACTTCTCCAAAATCAAATGTTTGGTCTGCTTTGTGCCAAGAAATTGAAATCAGGGGATGGAGTGGTTTGTCCACTCCAAAAAATCGGTGTAATTCGGCAATAGTTTTGAGTTGAACAATTTCGGTCATCCACGCCTCATTTCTTGATAAGCAAAGTAACCCGCGACCATCGCCAAGAAACCACGGATGCTATCAATTAAAAGAATATCGGTTTGACCAAGACGAGCCAAAGCCATAAATCCCAAGGCGAACAGGAACACAGCGTGTCCAACAGGAACTAAAATTCCTTCGATTTTACCTTGTAAAAGCCAATAAATGCTGATGAAAACAAGCACGCCAACTAAAATCAGCAATCCAGCCGCAGGTAATCCAATAGAATTTAATTCTCGAGTAAAGGTGATTCCAAAGCCTTCAAAAACACCCTGCATATTGACCAAGGTCATCACCCCGAGAAGAACCGCGATTAACCCATTAAATCCCGCGAATCCAATAAAAACGTTTCGGGCAATTTTTCGTGAGGTACCGCCTGTATTCAGATTTTCTACACTTTTCATAATTGATTCTCCTTGTTTACATGTGCTGAGGACAAGGATAATCCAGTGTTGCTAGGTTTGTCTTATTCATTTTCAAAGAGTTTGGATACATTTCGTGGAAATTGGCTCGAGCCAAGTACACACTTGACTCGAGCCTTTCAAACTACATTTGGCGCTGATAAAAAAGTGGTGGTTCTATCCCCAAAACCCGTAAGTAGACATAGCCTTGTCCGCGATGATGGATTTCGTTGTCTATATTGTACAAGAGCGCAACCAAGCCAGTCATTGGAAACCAAGGCAGGGTATGGGTTTTGTGATACTGCTCGAGTGGAATTTGTGTGAACTGCTGGCTTAGTTGCTCCGTGAGTTCGTCCCAAGCCCCCAGCAGCACGGTTTTATCGGCGGGTTTTTTCCAATCTGGCTCGTTCCAAACGCCGCTTTGCAACCCGCTTAAGGTCATTTGGCTGGTGAGGTGCAGTTCCCATGCCATTTCCCCAAAGGTTCGCATATTTGAAGCGGCTTTGAAGCTAAATAATTGGTCATCTGGGAAGGCTTCGATGGCTTGGCGGGTCAGTTGCCGATGACCTTGGAAGTGGTGCAGGAATTGTTCTGGCGAGAAAAAGGCTTGTTCGGTTGTGGACATATTCATAGGTGTTACCTCCAAACAGAGCATAATGCTAATTTACGTCAGGACTTGTCGTAATTTTGGTGGCATACTACCAACATGTACGATCCTTCGATGCGGGTACTGGCGGTACTCGAGCTTTTACAATCCTATGAAAGTATTTCTGGGGCAGAATTGGCGCGGCGGCTCGAGGTCAGCCCGCGCAGTGTGCAGCGCTATATATTGCGTTTACAAGACTTGGGTATCCCAGTCCAAGGTCAGCGTGGTGTGGGTGGTTCGTACCGCTTAAAAGCTGGATTTAGGCTGCCGCCGATGATGTTCTCGAGCGAAGAGGCTTTTGCCGTAGCATTGGGTTTACAGGCACTTCAACGTCTTGGCTTAGAAAATTTAACCCCTGCGGCGCAAACTGTTCATGCCAAATTACAACGGGTTTTACCAGACAGCATCCGTGAACAAATCCAGACGCTCGAGCAATCACTGCAAATGGATGCTGCCCCGTGGGTGGTCAATACCGATGTGAGCATCCTCAAAACTTTGTTACAAGCGGCTCGGCAAAATCGGGTGGTGCAACTTTCGTACAGCAGCAAGAACGAACCTTCTTTGCGCCGTGTGCAGATTTCGCAAGTGCTGCATTGGAACGGACGTTGGTACGCCTTTGGTTGGTGCGAATTGCGCCAGGATACCCGTATTTTTCGGCTTGACCGCATTAAAGACCTTGAACTCCTCGAGACTACATTTACGCCAACTGCACCCATAGATGCGATTGCACTCTTACAACAGACGATGTTCGATACACCACAAAACCATCAAATCTCTGTTTGGCTCGAGTATCCACCCGATATTCTAGGCAGACGAATCTCGAGTTGGGGGACGCAAATAGAGGTTGAAAATGGTGGTACACGGTTGCGTTGCGAACGCGATAATCTCGAGGCATTTGCAGCAATGTTACTGGGCTTGGGTTGTATGGTACGGGTTGATGAACCACAGGCACTGCTCGAGACTTGGCGGCAGCTACAAAAGCGATGTGGTGATTTGATTGACTACAATTCAAAAGCAGAAAAATAACGCTCATGTGCAGAAAAACGGTTTTGATGTTGTTAAATTTTGTAGAATAAAACAAATGGCGCTCGAATCCCAAAAAATGCTGCAATCGTTACGCGATTTGCTTGATATTCCTTCACCGACGGGTTTTACGCAAGAAGCGCTTTTATGGCTCGAGCGTGAACTGATTGCAATGGGCGCAAAACCAACCTTTTCGCATAAAGGCGCATTAAAATGGAGCATTGGGACTGGCAAAGGCGCACCTAGAGCGGTGCTTGCCCATGTGGATACCTTGGGCGCAATGGTCAAAGAAATAAAGTACAACGGGCGTTTACGTTTATCCATGCTTGGCGGCTACGATTGGGGAACAGTCGAAGGCGAATACTGCCAAGTCCACACCCAGTCGGGGCAAGTGCTATCCGGTACGGTGGTCAATGTGCGCCAATCTACCCACGTTTGGGGAGCAGCCTTATCGGAAAATAAACGCAGTTCCGAAACCTTAGAGGTGCGACTTGATGCCATCCTCGATGGACGGGCGATAGTTGGCGCATCGGACACTCGAGCCTTGGGAGTCGGCATCGGGGATTTTGTCAGTTGGCAACCACGCACCGAAGTCTTTGACAGTGGCTATATCAAATCAAGATTCTTAGATAACAAGGCTGGCGTAGCCATTTTACTGGCTGTGACCAAAGAATTACTGAGCGAAAAAAAGAAATTACCTGCTCGAGTGGATTTTGTCATCACCAATTATGAAGAAGTCGGACATGGCGCGGCTGGCACAGTCGCTACCGATGTGACCGATGTGATTGCCGTAGACATGGCAGCCATTGGCGATGGTCAAGCCAGCAGCGAAATGCACTGTACCCTCTGTGTCAAAGACTCGAGCGGACCCTACGACCATACCTTAAGTCAAGCCATACGCCAAGCTGCCACTCGAGCCGGAGTTGAACTTAAGATAGACATTTACCCCTATTACTCCTCGGATGCCAGTGCCGCTTGGAACGCAGGTTTGGATGCCCGTTGCGCCTTGATAGGACCGGGCGTGGATGCCAGTCATTCCTATGAACGCACCCATGTCAATGCGCTGCTCGAGACTTCTAAGTTGCTGCTCGAGTACATCCGTTCGTAGTTGCTCGAGTACCTTCGTTCGTAGACTCGAGGCTAAAAGTCTGCTCTACTGTAAGCCTTGCGTGATTTTTTTAGGTACACTAAACCATGACTTTTGATGACATGCTGACCCAATGCGTAAAAAGTGGCGCTTCGGACATTCATTTACACGCTGGAATTCCTCCTCATTTGCGACTCAATGGGCATACGAAACCATTGATGCCGACACCCTTGACTGCCCAACTGATGGAGAGTCTGGTCACAACCTTACTGACTGAAAAGCAACGCGCCAAATTCTTAGACAAAAACCAAGTGGATTTTGCCCATAGCATCCCCGGTGTGGCACGTTTTCGGGTCAACATGTTCAGGCAACGCGGTAGCGTCAGCATGGTTTTACGGATTATCAGCAACGACACCAGCCGCCTTGCCAGTGTCGAGCTTCCATTTAATACGATTGCAGAATTGGCTGTCCATAAACGCGGCATTATTTTGGTCACAGGTCCGACGGGCAGTGGCAAAAGCACCACCCTCGCCGCAATTTTAGACCACATTAACCGTACTCGAGCCGAAATGATTGTCACCATCGAAGACCCCATCGAAATTCTGCACAGCAACCACCAGAGTATTGTTGTCCAACGCGAAGTTGGACACGACGCACCAAGTTTCTCTGAAGCGCTTGTGGCTGCCATGCGCCAAGACCCAGATGTGATTATGATTGGCGAAATCCGCGACTTTGCCACTGCCCAAGCCGCCATCAGTGCTGCCCAGACAGGGCATTTGGTCTTAAGCACCCTGCACACCATGGACACGATTCGCACCATCAACCGAATTCTCGAGTTATTCCCCCAAGAAGAACGCGGCATTGCCAGAGTCCTTTTTGCCGATTCAATTGTGGCGGTTATTTCACAGCGTTTACTGCCCAAAGCCGATGGTCAAGGACGGGTTGCAGCCGTGGAAATCATGCGCGGCACACTTTATATTAAAGACTTAATCAAAGACGAAGACGGCATGAGTAAACTTAAAGATGCACTCCAAGATGGCAAACAAAGCGGCATGATTCCGTTTGACGACCACTTGACCGAACTGCACCGCGAAGGGTTAATAGATTTTAATACGGGTTATTCGGCAGCCACCAGTCCACACGAGTTTAGAATGAAAGTTGGCGCTTAGGCTC
>JAYWHB010000819.1:0-5496 GCA_043777915.1 Deinococcales bacterium | reverse complement strand
GC
This sequence comes from Deinococcales bacterium, assembly GCA_043777915.1. Taxonomy (GTDB): domain Bacteria; phylum Deinococcota; class Deinococci; order Deinococcales; family JAAFIG01; genus JAAFIG01. Next base: position 5,494 of record JAYWHB010000819.1, on the reverse strand, counting down.
AGCAGCGCGTCGGCTCGAGCCGATTGCGCCTGCATCTGCATGGTTTGGCTTAATGGGGATTCTAAGGCGCGAAGTAAGGCTTCGCGCACCGCTTCGGCACTGCTTGGACGTTCGGCTGGGTTTTTGGCAAGCATGGCGAGGCAAATATTCTCGAGGCTTTCGGGGATATTCGGGTTACGAGTGCTTGGTGGGACTGGAGCTTGTTGGATGTGCTGCATAATCACTTGGACTATGCTGTCGCCTAAAAATGGCGGTTGTCCGGTTAATGCCCAATACAGCACTGCGCCTAGAGCGTATAAATCGGCACGGTAATCAAGTTGTGCGCCTCTGCACTGCTCGGGTGCCATGTAAAGGGCTGTGCCAACCATAGCGCCCACTTTGGTCAGGGCAACCGTGCCTTCCATGGTTTTCGCCAGTCCAAAGTCCATTAACTTGGGTTGTCCGTCGGTGGTGACGCGAATGTTTTCTGGTTTTAAGTCGCGGTGAATCACACCTTGGGCATGAACTGCACCGAGCGCTCCAGCGATACCGACAAAAATTTTAGTGATGGTTGGAAAATCTGGGTTTGTGCCAAGCCAATCGGATAAATCCTGCCCTTTGATAAATTCCATCACCAAAAATGGATTGCCGCGTTCTTCGCCTAGCTCGAGAACCCGCACCACATTGGGATGATCAATTTGCGACAAGCTGCGGAACTCGCGGCGCATCCGAGCGCCACCGGTTAAAGCCACCATCTCGTGCATTTTTTTAATGGCGACCAGTGTTCCAGTCTCGGTATCCATGGCGAGCGTGACCTGACCCATTGCTCCAGCCCCGAGTTCACGGACAAACTGGTAACGCTGGTTTGAAGCCACGGTCATGCTTGCTATTATGACCTGTTTTAATGACATTTTTGTATGGGATTTTGAACACGGGTATCAAAGCGTTAAGATACACCCAATGATTTTTCATTCCCTGCTCGAGAATGGGCTGTTACTGCTGCTCGAACCTGTGGAAAGCTCCAAGCTCGTCAGTTTTGAATTGTTTGTGCCGAACGGCGCTTTAACAGAAAATATTTCGGGCAGTGGCAGTGTAATGGATGAATGGTTACGCCGAGGGGCTGGCTCGCGCAATGCTAAGGAACTCGAGAATGCTTGGGATGAACTTGGAGCAATTCGTGGTGCAGAAATCGGACTCGAGGGTATGGAATTTAGCGTGACTTGCCTAGCCCCAGATGCGGCATCAGCCCTTGAATTGCTGTCTGATTGGGTGTTGCGCCCGCATTTAAGTGATGATGGTTTTGCGCCCAGTCTCGAGTTGGCAATGGCAGCCTTGGACAGCCTAGAAGATTCCCCCGACGAACTCCTGTACGCTCGACTTTGGGAAGCCGCCTTTCGCAGTCCGCATCAGCGCAGTCCGTATGGCACAAAAGCGGGTTTCTCGAGCCTCACGCCAGAATTTCTGCGTTTGGATTATGACCAGCGTTGTACCCCAAAAGGCGCGATTTTAGCCTGTAGTGGAGTGCTTCAATCGGCAGAATTGCTCGAGATGGTACAGCAACACTTTGGTGGGTGGTCTGGGGATGGTTTAGAAGTGCCAGAAGTGATTTGGAATTCTCCATTTACCCGTTTTGAAGCCCGTGACACCGCCCAAACCCAAATTGGAATGATCATGCCGCTCATTCCTTTTGCCCAAGATGGCTATTACGAATCACGTTTTGCCCTCGAGATTCTTGGCGGCGGCAACAGCAACCGCTTATTTAACGAAGTCCGAGAAAAACGCGGTTTGGTCTACGGAATTCATGCGGGGAGCAGTTTTGTACGTGGGGCTGGAACACTAGAAATTTTTGCCAGTTGCACCCCAAATCATACCGAAGAAACGATTGTGGTGATTCTTTCAGAACTCGAGAAGTGGCGCGAAGGGGTAAGCCAAGAAGAATTTGCTCGAGCCAAAGTCGGGATACAAACAGGGCTTGCCATGAGCCTAGAAAGCATTGGCGCAAGGGCTGCGTCTTGTCTGCGAGATGCACAGTTATTAGGCAGAGCCAGAGGCATAACAGAAATCCAAGCTGGACTGCAAAATGTGACTTTAGAAAGCCTGAATGCTTGGTTGCAAACGCTCGACTTTAAGCAGCTAAGAACCTTTGTTTTGGGCGCGGATGTGCAGACATGAAACCCTTACACACGATTTTGCCAAACGGTTTAACGATTATTGCCCAGCCGATGCCAGCCGCACGAAGCCTAGCAATGGCGGTTGTGTTGCGTTCTGGCGCAAGGCAAGACGCGAAACTCGGTACAGCCCATTTTCTCGAGCATATGCTTTTTAAGGGCAACCTAAAACATTCTGCCCTCGAGCTATCCAAGGCATTCGATGCGCTTGGCGCTCATGCCAATGCTTTTACCTCGCATGAAACCACAACCTACACGGCTTGTGGTTTACCACAAATTCAGTCGGAACTGACCTCGTTATTGCTTGGAATGCAAACCCCGCGTTTAGATTTATCCGATATTGAACTTGAACGCCAAGTGATTCTCGAGGAAATCGAATTGTACCGCGATGACCCGATGAGTCTGGCACTCGAGCGCAGCGCTGCCCATTATTTTCAGACGCATCCGCTTGGAAGACCCGTGATTGGCACAAGCAGCACGGTTGCCAGTATTTCGCAAACAGATTTACAAACGTACCTGAATAACCATTACACCACCAGCAACATGGTTTTGGCAGTTTGCGGGATTTTTGATTGGCAGCAATTACTTGAAGATGCACAGGTTTTTAGTGCAGCGTTACCAAGAGGGCAACTCCTCGAGCTAGACAGCCCCGAATTTAGTCCACAACAAGGACTGATTTGCGTGCCACACGACTGCACCCACAATCAAATTAGTTTTATTGCCCGTGGTTACAAGGCTGGTCATGCCCTCGAGTTACCCGCCGCAATTGCCTCACGGATTATCGGGGACTCGGAAAATTCTAGGTTCGCTTGGGCTTTGGTAGACGACGGCACAGCCCTATCTGCCAGTTTAGAACACGAAGGACACACCGACCTCGGCGCATTTTATGGTTCGCTCGAGTGCGCCCCAGAAGATACCCAAGAATGCTTAGAGCGTTTGTACAGCGAACTAAAAACGGTTCGTCAAAATGGGATTACGGCGGCAGAACTAAGCCGAATGAAACGTAAACTTGAAGTTGGTTTAGCGTTGCGACTCGAGACCCCAAGTGCTTGGCTTGGTGCGTTCAGTGAAGATTACGTGTTGCAAAATGACCTACATGAACCAAGTGCGGTACTCGAGGAATTAAGTGCTGTGAGTTCAGAAGAAGTCAATGCTGCGCTACTTGAAAGTGGACTCGAGCAGCCGTTCATTGTGAATTTAGGCGCAGTGGCATAAGCCAAAGCTCGAGAAAAAAGCCAGAACCTCGTTTGTACTACTTGTGATTTTCCTGCGAAGCGCTACAATACTGACATGATTCCAACTGCACCCAAAATCCAAGAAAACCAGCAAAGCACCGTAGATTTTCTGCTCGAAATGGCAGACCGTATTGCCAAAGAAGCACCTGTGGCTGAACTCGAGAAATTACCAAAAGATGGTGGAGAAAACCTAGACCATTACCTGTATGGAGCGCCTAAGAAAATTTATGACAGGCTGTGATTCAAGGCTCTGTTCGAGGCAAACATGAACGTCATTGCTCCTCGAGCCATACGCGAATTTTCTGTGCAGTACCCCGAAAGTGAAGTTCCACTCAGAACTTGGTACAACAATTTACGGCGGCAAGATTTTTTGAACTTCGTTCACCTTTCCGAGCATTTTGTGGTGGACGTTGCTCGAAGCAAACAAAAAGATACGGTATTTATTTTTGATGTTGCTGGAAACAAGTACCGAGTTGTGTGTTACATCAATTTCGAGAATCAAACCGTTTTTATTCGCCATGTTCTAACGCATCTGGAGTATAATGAATGGAATAAGCGAGGAAGACCATCATGACCCAATACCAACGCATTCTCGAGACATGGCAGAACCTGAGTTTTGATTTGCGAGAACCGCAGACCGAAGCCGAATATCTGACTCTGCTCGAGTTCACGCAACAATTGACGGATGAACACAGTGTAGAAAGCGAACCGATAAAAACACTTTTTTGGTTGGCTTGTGAATACTTGCGGCGTTGGGAAGTGCTGCATGACCCGTGGACAAGCCAAGCAGTGGCATAAGCCAAAGCGCTTTTTCTCGAGAATGTGCTACCATTCTTGGTATGACACAAGTGCTAGATAAAGCCATTCAGTCTTTGAATACCTTACCAGAGGCAACCCAAAATCAGATTGCTATGCGTTTACTTGAGGAAATTGAGTATTTAAGTCAACCACAAATAACGCAAGAAGAATGGGACGTGCAACTCGAGCAGGACTTAAAGGCAGGTCATTTAGATGCGCTCATGGCAGAGGCGCGAGCAGATTACTCGGCTGGACGGGTTTCAAAACGGTGAATCACCAAACTACCCCAAGATTCTGGGCATTTTATTACGCATTACCGCTCGAGATACAGCGTTTGGCTGATAAACAACACGCGCTACTCGAGGAAAACCCAAAGTATCCATCATTGCATTTTAAGGAAGTTGGAAAAGAGCTTTGGTCGGCGCGAGTCAATGATGCCTACCGAGCTTTGGCGATTAAAGTACCAACAGGTTATTTGTGGTTTTGGATTGGTTTACACAAGGAATACGAGCGACTGATTAAAGGTCGGTAAAACTCGAGGCAAGAAAAATCCCACCTCGAGCCAACCAAGGTAGGGTTCAAATTGCAAGTTTTTAGCGCAGCAAAAGCCAAGGCTCGAGCATGGTTTGAAAGACAGCACAAGCATGGGCGTGATGCTCGAGAGGATTTTGAAAGCGTGGGCAAAGTCCATCTTACTAGAGATGCAACTACGCGATGTGCTTAACGTGATCCAACTTTACAAAACCACTGAATATTATCGCTTTTGTAACGATTATTTTCCCAGTAAAGTGGTTGAAGATTTGAAAGTTGGTCAGTTCCACCCTTTGAGCTAGGGTGAATATGATCTATTTCCCATCCAAACTGATTTCCAGTATCTCCGTATTTATCGTACTGCATCCACGCACCACAACTATCTTTACGATGCACCCTAGGGTCATAATTGGCTACGATTTGACCCTTTGACCAAACCTGTAATTTTGTTCTTTCGTCAAACGAATGTCCTGTTGCTGTTCTATTGTATAAGCTCATAATTCTTACACCTCCAACTATCTGAGCCTATTTTTACATAGTTATTTTGTTGAGACAATAATTAAATTGGCTTATTTAACCATTTCGGATAAAATGTAGAGTGGGATTTACCCAAATTATCCACAAAAAACAGTAAGTAGTGCCTAGGGTATCTGAATGATCACACCTAAACGCGCTATTTTCTTATCAAAGGTCAGCGTAAAGAAGACTGCATATCTGGAATACCGTAAACCCGAGCGGTGTCCATACTGCCCGTTGCTATTCGAGTGCCATTCGTCGAAAAAG
>JAYWHB010000818.1:0-5500 GCA_043777915.1 Deinococcales bacterium | reverse complement strand
GCCACCGACGAAGCCGCCCATTACAATTTCTTTCTCGAGGCAGCCCGATTACACATGTATTACTATCCGCTCGAGACCTTAGAAGCCATCCGCGATGTGGTCGAACATTTTGCCATGCCAGCCCAACGACTGATGCCAGACTGGAAAGAATTTTTTGAAGCGGCGTACAAAGCTGGTATTTACGGACCCCGTGAATATGCCCGCGATGTAGTGGCGGTTGGCTTTAAGCAATTTGGCATCGAAAGCCGCAAAAGTTTAGAAGCCGGTATTCTCAAAACCCGTTTAATTCCAGACGAAGAAGGACAAATGCGAAACAGTGCCATTTGGGAAACCTTTGACCCTGACGGGATTGTCGAAGATGTCAAACGCTTATATGCCAAAGTCCAAGGCTTTGAAGAAAAATATGGCATGTCGGACATAGACCCGACTCACTTTGTAGAAAATCCGCTCTGGAAAGCTGTCTAGGACTGTTGTGATGAAGGCAAAAGGCGAAGGGGTTTTACCTTCGCCTTTTGCCTTTTTTATTCCCTTGCCGCCAGTGCAGCCCCAATCACACCAGCATCGCTGCCAAGAACAGCTTTATAAATAACAGGAACAGCAAAACCTTTGGCTTCGGCTTCGGCAACGCTACGGATTTTATTTAAGAAGAAGTCGCCGACCTCCGAAACACCGCCGCCCAAGACAAACACTTCTGGGTCAAGATTTTTTTGCAAGTCGGCAATGGCGCAACCAATATAGCGAGCCGCTTGGTCTACAATTTTGACGGCTCGAGATTCACCAGCTTGTGCCATCACAAAAAGTTCTTTGGTGTCCACGGCTCGAGCAAAAGCGTAAGTGGCATCGCGGGATAGGGCAGTGCCACTGGCAACCGCTTCCAATGCCCCAGACACGCCACTACCCGCCACAACTCCGCCGGGCAAGGAAATAATATGTCCGATTTCGCCAGCGATTCCATTTGCACCGCGCCAAATACGGTTGTTAAGGATAATTCCGCCACCAATACCCGTCGAAATAGTGATGAAATAACTTGAACTCGCGCCACGCCCAGCCCCATACGTGTGTTCGGCAAGTCCCGCCGCATTGGCATCATTCTCGAGTTCGATGTGTAAACCCAAACCAGCTTGTAAGGCAGCCACCACTGGCGCATTGACAATGCCGTTAATGTTTGGCGCAAATTTAATTTCGCCTTTTTTGAAATCGAGTGGTCCGGGTACGCCAACCCCAACTCGAGTGGCAGGAGCGGTTTTCAGGACTTCTTTAGCCGCTTCAATCATTGCGGCAAAAACACTGTCTGCGCCATCTTTGGGGGTCGGAATGACCACTTTGGTAATAATTTTACCGTCTTGTACGGCTGCGGCTGCGATTTTTGTACCACCGAGGTCAATTCCAATGAGCGTTTCCATCTGTGTAGACTACCATGTGATTACTCGAGAACCGCCTATAGGTGAATAGCAAAAAAGCGGACATCGAGCGGGAGGTCTCGATGTCCGTTACGAATCATGGAGTCTAACCTTGTGTCAGAGTCAAGAGGTTTTGTTACATTCTGGACACGCTTTTTTGACTCGAGTCTACTGTCACGTGTTATACAGCTTTGCCAGCACTTCCTAAAACCTGCATTCGGTGCGCCGCGATTTCTTTCATCACATCTTTGGCTGGTCCGAGGATTTTACGCGGGTCAAATTCGGCAGGGTTTTTCATCAGCACTTCACGCACCGCCGTGGTGAAGGCAAGGCGTAAATCGGTGTCTATATTGACTTTGGCAATCCCAAACTTGGTGCTTTGTTTGAGGTCGTCGTCGTGAATTCCAGCCGCTTCACCAATTTCGCCACCAGAAGCCTTAAAGCGGTCGGTCAGCCATTGTGGAACGCCAGAAGCGCCGTGCATCACCAAAGGAATCGGGGTTAAAGAAGCAATTTTTTCGATACGGGCATGGTCAATAAACGGTCTGCCTTTGCCTTTGTATGCCCCGTGACTTGTGCCAATGGCGATGGCTAAGTAATCCACACCTGTTAATTCAATAAACCGCGCCGCTTCTTCGGGGTCGGTCAGAAACGCATCTTCAGCAGAAACATCGACATGCTCTTCGATACCACCCAAACGCCCAAGTTCAGCTTCGACGGTCACGCCATGGGCGTGGGCGTACTCGACCACTTCTTTGGTGATTCGCACATTCTCATCGAATTGGTCGTGTGACGCATCAATCATCACACTGGTAAAGCCAGCCGCAATGGCACTTTTACAAATCTCTAAGCTCGAGCCGTGGTCTTGATGAATGGCTACAGGTACGGTCACACGGCTTGCCATATCAGCAATCATATGTGCCAGATTTTCCGTGCCAGCGTATTTGCGTGCGCCTTCGGAAATTTGCAGAATAACTGGACTGCGTAGCTTTTCGGCTGTCTCGAGAATGGCTTGGGTGAATTCCAAGTTGTTTGTGTTGAAAGCACCAACGCCGTACTGACCTGCGCGGGCTGCGCTTAAAATTGCTCCACCAGTGACTAAGGGCATAATAAACCTCCTAAGACCTCGTTCTCGAGGTTTAGGGTATCGTAACCCAGTTCGGCTTAGAAGTGCTTGTACCCAGTCTAGTCTCATGGATAGAGCCTCCAAAAGAATGCCATTTCATCGTTTTTACAGGATAGACACAGGGGTGTCTTGACCATAAACGCGCACCTGTCTTGAACCTATACGCGCACCGTCGCGCCCATGGCAGGACTGGTGGCACACACAGGAGCGAAACGGGCAGGTTCGCTGACGGGCATGGTCGCCTGTCCCTACGTTTATGGCATGAAAAAATGCGTGAGGTAGGGGCGAACCCCTGTGTTCGCCCTGTTTTTCTATTCACACATTCAACAAGAAATTTCTAAAATCCAAGACCTTTCTGAGTTTCCAGTCTCATGGCTCTAATTGAGAATAAATTATCATTAAGTAGTGAAACCTTTGATTATCAGCTTTTTTCTGCTCTCGAGTCTCGCCCAAGCCCAAACCCTACAAGTTGCCACCAGCTTTTCGATTCTCGAGGATTTGGTCAAAAACGTTGGTGGCGATAAAATCAGCATTACCAACTTTGTGCCTCGAGACGGCGATGCTCACGGCTATCAGCCTAGCGCCCAAGACGTTAAAGGATTAGCCCAAGCCAAAGTAGTTTTTATCAGTGGGCTTGGACTCGAAGCGTGGTTTGCTAAACTCGTCAAGAACGCGGGTGGAAAAGCCCAAATCATCGAGTTATCCAAGGGTTTAGCCACCCGTAAATTTAGCGAAGGCGATGAAGCTGGCGAAGCCGACCCGCACGTTTGGTGGAATACCATCAACGTAGTCAATTACGTCAATAAAATCCGCAATGCCCTAACGACCGCCGATGTGACCAACAAAGATACTTACTGGAACAATGCTGCTAAATACACCCGCGACTTAGCAAATCTGGATGCTTGGGCAAAACTCGAGGTACAAAAAATTCCCGCCACAAATCGTAAAATTGTCACCAACCATGACGCACTGGGTTACTTAGCTGACCGTTACGGCTTTCAGGTGATTGGCACAGTTATTCCCGGTGGCAGTACCGAACGCGCCCCGAGTGCCAAAGAAACGGCTGATTTAATTCGCATCATTCGCCGTGAAAAAGTCAAAGCGATTTTTACCGAAAACATCATCAATGCTAAACTTGCCGAAACAATCGCCAGAGAAACCAATGCTAAAATCGCCCCAGCCCTGTACACCGATTCGCTAGGTGCAATCGGCTCGAGCGGCGAGACGTACTTGAAGGCTTTTCGGCACAACATAGAAACTTTAGTGGCGGCGTTGCGTTAAAAATCAGAATTCATTCGCTCAAACAAGATTTAAGGTACTCCATTTGACTTATGTCATAATCAAAACCATACCTACGCCGTTAAGCGCATTCAATTTGGGCTTTAAGGGATTTATAATCTTCGGCTGAGATGTTATTTTCATCTCGAGTGGAGATGTCGTGATAACAAGCCGTGCCTTAGAAGTTCTTGAATTTCAACCTATCCGTGAAGCCATTGCGGAGCGTTCGAGTACAGTCATGGGACGAGAACTGGCGCTGGCGCTTCATCCAACTTCGGATGCTTACGCGATTAGAACCATGATTGAACAACTCGAGGATGCCCTGATTGGCTCGAGTCTGCACCTTGGTGGAATTACCGATGTGCGCGGCGTGATTAGTAAACTCGGACAAGGACAATTGGTCGGCGCTCCTGAACTGCTCGAGGTTGCTTATACCTTGGATGCTGCCATGACCTTACGCCGCAGCATTGCCCAACACAGTTTAGGTCCACTAATGCACGTTGCCGAAAAAATCGGACAACACACCATTCTAACCCGCAGTATTTTAGAAAAACTCAACCGAGACGGCAGTGTACGCGACGATGCCAGCCCGAAATTACGCCAACTGCGCCGCCGCCTCGAGCCGCTTCGCAGTCAAATCCGTGACAGCCTGACCCGCATCATGGAACGAAACGGCGAGTACCTACAAGACAAAATTATCACCATTCGCCGCGACAGGTATGTGATTCCCGTCCGCTCGAGTTTTGAAAACCAAGTCCCCGGGATTGTGGTGGATTCAAGCGCCAGCCAACAAACTGTTTTTATCGAACCCGCCAGTGTCGTCCCACTCAATAACGAACTTGCCCGCACCGTCATCGAAGAAGAACAAGAAGTCGCCCGAATTCTGCTCGAGCTAACCCGTATGGTTGCCGATGAACCGGGGCTTTGGGAAAGTTTAAGGGCGGTTGCCGAACTCGATTTAATCGCCGCCAAAGCTGCCTTGTGTAAAGACTGGGATTTAACCCGCCCCGATGCCAGTCCAGAAGGCGATTTTGAAGTTATAGATATTCGCCACCCACTGATTAAAGATTGCGTCCCCAATTCATTTCGCCTCGGTAAAGAACGACGTTTACTTTTAATTACCGGTCCAAACATGGGCGGAAAAACCGTCACCTTAAAAAGCCTAGGTTTAGCCATTGCAATGCACCAAAGCGGTTTATTTGTTCGGGCATACAGCGCCAAATTACCGATTGTTCAAGAGATTTTATGCGATATTGGTGATGGGCAGAACCTGCTCGAGAGCCTTTCGACCTTCGCCGCCCATCTTAAAAACCTCAGTACGATTCTCGAGCGAGCCAAATCTGGCACGCTCGTTTTAATTGATGAACTCGGGAGCGGCACAGACCCCTCAGAGGGCGCGGCACTTTCTCAAGCGATGATAGAGCAGCTTTTAACCCAAGGCGCGAGGGGGATTATTACAAGCCACCTCACGCCCCTAAAAATCTTTGCTTCCGAACGCCAAGATGTGGTCAATGCCAGCATGAGCTTTGATGTCGAGAATTTGCGCCCGACTTATAAGCTGTCTATTGGCGCACCCGGACGTTCCTATGCTTTAGCGATAGCACGGCGCTTGGGCTTTCCCAACAGCGTGGTCTCGAGGGGCGAAACGATTTTAGGACCTGAAGGGCTACAAGTCGAAAAACTGCTCGAAGCGCTT
>JAYWHB010000817.1:0-1984 GCA_043777915.1 Deinococcales bacterium | reverse complement strand
AATCAGTTTGTCCATGGCTGGGTCAATGTAACTCAAACGACCCTTAAATGCTCCGCCTTCGGAGTGGTAAAAGGCACGCAAGAAGTTATCCGAATCTGGGTAATCGGCTGCCCAGCTACCAACAAGGCTCGAGAGTTTGCCTTGGTCAGCTTTGCCAAGCAGTTCGGAGAAGGCAATGCCTACGACATTGACACGGAATTTTGAGCTAAGTTTTTCGATGTTGGCTTTGAATAACTCGGCAATTGTTTGACGACGAATATTACCTGTGTTGAAGTAGATATTGACGGTGAAACCGTTTGCCCAAACCTGACCGCCAAAAGCCCGCTTCATAAAGGTAGTGGCTTTCTCGGGGTCGTAGGAGTAGACCGGCACGGTCTTGTCGTAACCCAAGTAGGTGCTTGGCATTGCCATGGTGCGAACTTCGCCTTTGCCTAAGAAAATTTTAGAGATAATCACATTGGCATCAAAAGCATTGGCAAAGGCTTTACGCACATTGATGTCGGAGAAGAAATTAGCTGGGATACCCTTACCATCAAGTTTGCCACTGCCAAGTTCTTTAGGTTCTTTGATATTTTGGTTCATAAAGTACATTTCCGAAGCACTCGAGGGCAGTTCATCAAGCACTTTTACGCCTGGTTGACCAGCCACTTGACCAAGGTTAGCACGGTTGATAACACTCATGATGTCGGTATCGCCTTTATTCAAAGCCAGCACTCGAGTTGCAAGTTCATCCACTTTTTGGATAATCACATTTTCGATTTTGGCTGCGCCGTCCCAGTAGTCTGGAAAGTGCTTAAAGACTTGTTGAGTCGCATTGCGGCTGACAAAGCGGTAAGCGCCAGTCCCATTTGGTTTTTGGCTCAGTGCCGAGTTTGCCATGTCTTTGCCAACCCAGTTCTTCCAATCGGCTTCTGCCCCGCTCCATTCGCCTAAGCCAACGGTGTACTTCTTTTCGACAATGCTCATGGCGATGTACGAAAGTTTAGCCAAAGCAGTCGGGTCTTTTTTCGGCAAGGTTAAAACCAATTGACCAGCCGCATTGCATTCGGCTGTCTTATTGATTTGCGCCCAAGTGACCGACTTCTTTTGTTCGTCTTCCCAGTACGGGAAACCAAGTAAGGTATCCGAAATATACGGGTAGGCTTCGGTGTCATGGGTAATCAAATGACGCTCAAAGCTGTACTCAGCATCATTACAGGTCATGACCGCGCCACTGTGGAACTTAACGTTTTTACGCAAGGTAAAGGTCAGGGTTTTTCCATCGCTTGAAAAACGCCAAGCGGTGGCTAAGCTCGGTTTGAGGTTGGTTAAATCCCGACCTTCATAACCCAACAAGGTTTCGTACATGTTTTCGATACCCTCACCAGAAGCTGTGTCATAGGCTTGGCTTGGATCTAAGGTGGTGATGTCGCCAATCACCATCGAAACCAAAGTGTTGTTCGGCACGGCAGCAAAAGCCAGCATCGTTCCAAAACCAACGGCTAAGGTTGTGTACATCGCTTTTTTCTTCATAAATTCTCCTCCAAGAGCTACAAATGAACTTGGGAATCGTTCCCTCATTACAATTTGCGTTGCGAGAGAATAGCACTAATGGCTTAGGTGCATGGTGAGGTTGTCAGTTTTGTGACAAGAAGGCGAAGGATAAAGGCGAAAGGCAAAGGGCAAAAGGCGAAAGTTAAACCTTTCGCCTCTACTTGGAACGTTTAGAGCAAAAACCTCGTACAATGGTTATAGGAGGTAGTCTAAAATGAAAAAATTTGATCCAAAACTCTTATTGCTCCCCGCCGTTCTGGTGGCTGTCTTAGCAGCCTGTAGTGCTGAACAACAAAACCAAATCCGTCGTGATGTTCTAAACCTTGCCAATCAACGCCATTACATTACGGTGTACAGCATAGATGGACAAGAAACCCTGCGTGGCGATGTGGACGGCAAAGTGACTCGAGCCGAATCTGGACAAGGACAAGGCACGGGCGGCGAGTACATC
>JAYWHB010000816.1:0-1985 GCA_043777915.1 Deinococcales bacterium | reverse complement strand
TGGGTACAAGGTCGAAATTCAAAATTATATAGACGATACTGGCAGACAAGCCGCCGAGAGTCAATTTGCCGTGAAGCATTACAACGCGGTTTGGGATGGAACGCAAAAATATGACCACTGGCTCGGTGAGTTATACGTGCGACTGCATAAAGATTATGACTTTAAGAAAAAAACCCCAGAAGCGCTCGCCCTCGAGCCAGCTATAGCCGATGTGATTCATGCTTTAGAACGTGGTGAGCTACGCAACGAAATTGAAACAGTTGTGAAAGCCCAACTCGAGACAGCCTATAGTTTGGGAATCGAATACGATTTACTGACTTGGGAATCGGACGTGGTTCACGCTGGACTGGTCGAACGCGCCTTAGCTATTTTCGCTGACCGCCTCGAGCAACCAACTGAAGGCAAATATGCTGGAACAAAAGGTATGGATTTAAGTCCGTTTGTGCCGAATCTTGAAGAGCCATTTAAGGTACTGGTGCGTGGCAATGGCACATACGTCTATGAAACCAAAGACATTGCTTATCACTACTGGAAATTTGGGTTATTTGAAGGTCTCGAGTTTAAGAATTTTGCCAAGCAACCAAGCAACAAAACCTTGTATACCACTGCCCCCAAAGGCGAACTTCACCCAGATAACCAGACCTTTGCCCATGCCAACCAAGTAATAAACGTCATTGACTCGAGACAATGGTTAGCTCAAATTGTGGTCAAAACTGGACTATCCTTAATTTCAGATGGAACATATGCAAAATATCATCATCATCTGGCTAATGAAACGGTACTTCTCGAGGGTGAAACCATGTCTGGGCGTAAAGGCATTACGGTTAGTGCTGATGAGGTGATTGCCGAGGCGATAGAACAAGCATTTCTATTCATGCAAGCCATGACTCCACCACCTGCGAACCTAGAAGCTCTTGCACCCATAGTTGGGATTGGAGCGCTGAAATTTACTCTCCTAAAAGCCACACCAGAACGAAAAATCAATTTTCGTTGGGACACAACCTTAGCCAGAGAAGGCGATACTGCTGTAAAAGTTCAATATGCACATGCAAGGGCAAGAAAAATTGCTCGTAAATACATTGCCGCAGGCTTAAACGGTACAGCTGATTTCTCAAGCCTAGGCGAACTCGAGCTTGGTGTCCTCAAGACCGTGGCTAAATACCCCGAAGTCTTGGCGCTTTGTACCCGTGATAAATCGGCTCATCCAATGTGTGCTTATGCGCTCGAGTTAGCAACAGGACTTAACGGATATTACAATCATAGAGACGCAAATGGTAAGGTAGACACAAATATTCTCGAGTCTCCAGAGGGCTTACGCGAAGCGCGGTTAGCTGTGGTCACTCGGGTAGCCGACGCGATTAAAGAAGCGCTGGCGGTACTTGGTATTGATGCACCAGACGAAATGTAAAATAGGTGCATCCTAAGAATGCCATACTGATTACGAAATCTGATGCTGGCTGGCGTTCTAGGGCTGGTATTGCCAACCTTTAAGACCGCCAATGGGTGATGGTACAAACCTGCTCGAGTCCAATGTATTTGGCTAAGCCAACCGAAGCCAGATTATCTATATGCACTTGGTAACGGGTGCGTAAACCACGGCGTTGCAACTCGGTAATACAAGTTCTGACCACTCGAGCCGCCAAACCTTGCCTTTGATATTCTGGCTGGGTAAACACCCCACCAACCTCCCAAATGTTCTCAAAATTGGCAAAAGCAAAGCAAACACTGCCCTTAGTTTCACAACAAAAAGCCAATCCCCTATCCAGTAAATTCTGTAGCCATGCCTGTTCGTGTCCAAGTTCGGCATATGCCTTAAGCGCCGTATGACTTGGGCTTGGGCTGACATGAATATCCAAATCGGCGATGTATGGCTGCGAGTCCGTAAATGAAACAAAAGCCCGTTCTCGAGTCAGGACAAAGTGCTGCTTCATTTCCTCAGTCACCAACTCAGAAACAATTTTCCAGATGGTTGGGTGCTTGTCTGG
>JAYWHB010000815.1:0-1993 GCA_043777915.1 Deinococcales bacterium | reverse complement strand
GCAAAAAACCCAAGGTATTTGCTGACTTCGCTTGGTGAAAAACCGCCAACCAATGCCTGTCCAGTCTCGAGCGGAACTTTTCCTTTAGATAATATGTTTTGGACATGCACAATCCAAAGTCCAATCACGGCAGTAGCCGCTAACCAAGCGGGTAGAAAGCGCACCAAGCGTTTATTGCCAAGGGCTTTAACATAATCGTTCCAACTGCGGCGTTTCTCGAGCCGAACGCCGATGTTGGGTAAAAAGAACCAAAAAACCACTGCACCGATTAAGTAAACGCCAGCCAGAAAAGGATAACTGCCTGTGCCTAAGGCGCTCCACAAGAGCGGACCCAACACAATGCTGCCGCCCATAACCCCAAGCAAAGTCACGATTTCGTACATTCCCATGATTCGAGCGCGGTGCGGACTGCCATCGGTCAGGTCAGATAAATAGCCTAGTGTGGCTGGAATGGCAGCCGCCGCACTGATTCCTTCAATAATACGAATCAAAAATAACATCTCTAAACTCGAGGTCAGTGGATACAACAGTAAAGCCACTGCCCCAATCACGGGTGCAACTGCCATTAGTAACTTGCGCCCCACACGGTCAGTCATTGCCCCAAAAATCGGGGCAAGAAAAAACTCGGTGGCATAATAACCAGCCGCCACAAAACCGACTTCTAATCCCTCGCGTCCGAGTGATTTTAAGTAAAAATTGAGTGTCCCAGTTGCAAGCCCACCACTGACCCGAAGCAAAAACGTACCCAATAAAACAATCACTGCCCCGTAAAAAAGCAGCTTTGGCTCGAGTCGTTTTGGTGCTTGATTGTTGTTCTTTGGAATGCTCATGTAATCCCGTTTAGTTTAACCCGATTGGATGAGGGAGTTTTTCCCCTAGCGACTTAAGTTAAGGTAGCCATAATGAAACGATTTGATTATTCTTTCCCTTCAATACGAGTGCTACAAATGGTGACTGGGCAAATTCAAGAAAATGCCTACCTGATTATTCATGATTCGCTCGAGGCAGTTTTGGTAGACCCCGGCGATGATGCCCAAGAAATCCTAGATTTCATTAAGCTCGAGCAAGCCAATGTCAAAGCAATTCTCCTGACCCATGCCCACTTTGACCATATTGGCGCGGTTCAAGTCACCCGAGAAGCCCTGCAATGCCCAGTCTACTTGCACGAGGATGCCTGGGTTTCGTACTCGAGGGCGCACATTGCCCCAGCCCGCTATAACTTGCCGTTTGTGCAACCCGAAGCTCCAGACCATAAACTCGAGGTTGGACAGATTCAGATTGGGGCGCTCGAGTTTAGCGCCTTGTTTACACCCGGACACGCACCCGGGCATCTTGCTTTGTACTCGAGGGCTGGATTTGTGCTGTCTGGTGATGCGCTTTTTCATGGCAGTGTCGGGCGCACCGATATTCCGGGGGCGGATACAGAATTACTTCTCGAGCGCATCAAAACCCAGTTGTATACCCTGCCAGACGATACGGTTGTTTTATCGGGACATGGGCGCAGCACCACCATTGGGCGCGAAAAAGCCAGTAACCCTTTTACTCATTAAAGCTCATTTAAGCAATCCCTCACAGACAAGGGGCATCGCTTCACGTAACTCATGGCGTTCGGCGCGATATTCCTTATATGACCCGACTTGCTCTGATTGCGCTGGCTGCACTGATTATTTTGGGGGTGGTGGTTTCTGTCTTACCCGCTCCAAAATCTGAAGCCAAAGCCGAGGTTTTACTCGAGGGCGTGAAACTTGAGTTGTACCCAGCCGCCGACCCCGATGCCAAATGGTTATTTAGTGCTAAAGATGTGCGTTACAACCCAGAAACCCGCGAAAGTACCGTCAGGCTCGAGGGAATTGGTCAGCGTGTTCTCAAAGGCAAAGTAGATTTGGAGCTTCGGTCTGATGTGCTAACCATAGATTCACAAGATAACTTGCGCTTAATCAAAGCCGATGTTTTTGTGCCAGAAGGCTGTTATGCGCTGCGTTTACAAAACAAA
>JAYWHB010000814.1:0-1996 GCA_043777915.1 Deinococcales bacterium | reverse complement strand
GTGCGAGCCGTTGCCAGAATTTTTACGAATTCACCATCTCGAGATAGCTGTACTTCGACACTCGATAAACCAAGTGGATGACAAAGCGGAATGAGATTGGCGGTTTGTTTTGCGCCCATAATCCCAGCCAGTTGTGCCACCGCCAGCACATCGCCTTTGCCAACACCGCCAGCCTCGAGTGCTTCCCTTGCAGTTTGTGGCAGCCAGACAAGGGCTTCGGCAGTGGCGGAGCGTAATGTAACGGCTTTGCTCGAGACATCCACCATTACTGGCAAGCCATCCTTAAAATGAGTTAGTAAATCCATACAGAGGTATGGTATCATCTAACTCGAGTAAAGCAATTGTATCCGCCACTCACGGCAAAATTCTAAACTGGTGTCGTTCGACACAGAAAACTATAACACAGGAGTATAATGTTGCGTTTTTGGACATAAAAACCTATAATGGCGGTCAAATGAACTATAATGCGTTTACAAATGGACAAAAAATCTATAATGAGTTTTTTTTGAGCCTGTTTGAGTCGCAAACGAAATTGAGTCACGGTGGTTATGCCCGCTCGTAAGGGTAAAACCAGTGGGGTTGCGGTCACTGGGGTTGTGCCAAGTGAGCTATCTGTTGGAAGAAGTTATGCAGAAAGTAGTCTCGAAAGAGACGTGCTGAGACTTATGCGCTCAAGAAGCGATGTGCTGAGTTTTGAAGTACAGCCAGTTGATTCCGTTGTTCAGTGGTTTGATACACAAGGAAAGGCGCACATTTACACACCTGATTTGCGGGTAGTGTTTAAGAACGGCTACTGGGAACCTAAAGATTCAAAACTAAGCCGACCAATACGCCGAGCAGAACGCATTGAGGTTTATGAGGTTAAGTATTGGGTGACACTGCGAAAACAAATAGCTGAATTTCGTCCCAAATTTCTTGCTGCTAAGGAAATATTGGCGAAACGAGGTGAAAGGTTCACGGTGATTACAGAAAAAACCATCCGTTTAGTTGCTTTGCATCATGAGCATTTTTTCTTTGGGTATCGCTCGAGACCACTAAATCAGGATATGGTAAGTGAAATCAATGGTTATCTCAATAACCACGGAGAAGTTTCTGTAGATGAACTTTTAAGTGGTTTGACTTCAGAGCCCAAGTACCAACTCGAGTTAATGGCACAGATTTGGGTCATGGTTGCAAAGAACAAACTTGACATTGACCACTCGAAAAGCCCAAGTAGGCGAAGTCTTGTATGGATTCCTGACTTTAGCCCAGAAGAAAAATGAAAACCCTTGGACTAAAACCACAGATTGGTATGTATGTATTTTACCAAGGAAAAAAAGTTCTCATTCTCAAGGTGACTGGTGTCCAAAGTATGGTTCAACTACCAGAGACGGGAGAGCAAATCTTGGTTGACAATGAGAATTTAAGTAAAATTCCTAAAGAACCAATGGTAGTAGTAGAAAGGCAATCTATTTCGTGGCTGGTTGCTACTCCAGAACAGCGAGAAAGGGCATTGTTGTGGCACAAAATTATTCAGGAGTATTTAGAAATCCCTCCCAATCAGCGTACTCTTGCTATTGCTGAAAGTATTGCTCGACCACATGGCAAGTCTGCACAATCGCTCTATGTCTGGTTGCGTCATTACGATAGCACGGTAGATTCACTTCTACCACGCCGCCAAATTAAAACGAATGTGAACTACAATCCTCGGGTAAATAGTCAGGTGGAAAAGATTATAAAAGAGGCAATTGAAAATGCTTATTCTCCAAAAACTAAGGAAGAACGCCAAATAGCACGCTGGCAACGAATTAGTGTTCAGGCAATTTATGAAAATATTAAAAGTACCTGTTTGTCACATCAACCAAGTCCTTTAAGTGTTCCGTCAGAGAGAACCATCAGCCGACGAATCAAACAAATACTTGGACTAAAAACATTAGTCACGGAAACCGTGGGAAAAAAAGCTGGGTCTCGTTATGAGTCGTTTCAAGGTCATTTTGAAGAAGCCTCTTTCCCAAAC
>JAYWHB010000813.1:0-1996 GCA_043777915.1 Deinococcales bacterium | reverse complement strand
CCTCCGAATGGTCAGGCGCTTAGCACTGGGTAAGGAATTGGCAATTTCGGAGGCTCTGACCACATTGGCACGAATGCTGTTATAACCGCCACACCGACAGTAATTATCGTTCATGGCGTTGTCTATTTGTTCGGTACTGGGTTGCTTATTGGTCTCGAGCAATTCGACGGCATTCATGATATGCCCCGTCATGCACCAACAGCATTGCAAGGGATTCTCGAGGAAGGCTTGCTGCACTGGGTGCAAGTCTTCGCCGATTGCTAGACCCTCGAGGGTGATGATTTCTTTGCCCAAAGCCGTTTCGCTCAGCGTTTGGCAGGAACGCACAACTTTGCCGTCCAGCAAAATGTTACATGCGCCGCAGACCCCAATACCGCAGCCGTAGCGAGTTCCCATCAGCCCGAGTGTGTCACGCAGCACCCAGACCAATGGCTCAAGCGTTTGTGATTCTGGCACAAACACAGTTTTTCCATTGACCATTAAATTCATAATTCAAGAATACTTGGTTTTTGGCTGCTCGAGTTAGCGCTCAGGTCACAGTACGGTAGACTAAAAGCAGTGAACACCCAAACCCATACTGAACTGGCTGGCTTTATTTGGAGCATCTGCGACCTGTTGCGCGGACCGTACAAACGTAACGAGTACCGCAAAGTGATTCTGCCACTGACGGTACTGCGGCGCTTTGATTGCTTATTGGCAAAGAAGAAACTCAGCACTTTATCTCAATATGAAAAAATCAAACACAAGCCCGAAAGTGTGGTCAAAAGCCTGCTCGAGACCAGCACAGGCTACCCGTTTTATAATCTTTCGCAACTCAGTTTTGCCGCCACCGAACAGGGCAAGCATTCGATTCTTGATGATTCAAGCCAATTGGCGCAGAACCTCAACGGCTATATCGGGGCATTCTCGAGCAATGTGCGTGGCATCATGGATAAATTTGCCTTTGACCAACAGATAAGCCGCATGGCAGAAAAAAACTTGCTCTACGAAGTGATTAAAAAATTTACCCGCATCGATTTATCGCCAAACCGCGTAGACAACAACCAAATGGGCTATGTCTTTGAAGAACTGATTCGGATTGGCGCAGAACAGAGCAACGAAGAAGCCGGCGACCATTTTACACCGCGTGAAGTGGTGCGGCTGATGGTCAATTTGCTCTTGTCCAGCGAAACCGACCTTGGGCGCAGCCATGTGGTCAAAACCATCTACGACCCGACTTGTGGTACGGGCGGAATGCTCAGTGTTGCCGAGCAGTACATCCGCGACCTCAACCGCGATGCCGACCCACACTTATTTGGACAAGATTACAACGACGAATCTTGGGCGGTCTGCAAATCCGATATGCTGATTAAAGGCGAAGATGCCGACAATATCAAACTGGGCGATACACTACTCGAGGACGGCTTTACTTACAACACCGACGGCACAAAAATAACCTTTGACTATATGCTCGCCAACCCACCATTTGGGGTCGAATGGAAACAGCAACAAAAAACCCTCGAGAAAGAACACAACCTTGGCTACGCTGGGCGTTTTGGGGCTGGCTTACCGCGCATTAACGATGGTAGCCTGCTTTTTTTGCAACACATGACTTCAAAAATGCGACCCGCTGCCCAAGGCGGTAGCCGCATTGCAATTGTCTTTAATGGCAGCCCACTGTTTACCGGCGATGCTGGAAGCGGCGAAAGCAACATCCGCCAATGGATAATCGAAAATGACTGGCTCGAGGCAGTGGTTGCCCTACCAGACCAACTTTTTTATAATACTGGCATCAGCACCTATATTTGGGTACTCAGCAACCGCAAACCCAAGCCACGCCAAGGAAAAGTGCAGTTGATTGATGCTCGAGCCATGTTTATTAAAATGAAAAAAAGCCTAGGCAACAAACGCCATAAAATCGGTGATGCAACCGAAAACGAACCCGACCAAATTGGCGACATAACCGCCATTTACGGCGCATTCCAAGACAACGAAGCCCGCTTGGTGGCGACTAAAA
>JAYWHB010000812.1:0-5553 GCA_043777915.1 Deinococcales bacterium | reverse complement strand
GCGTTTAGCCTACCTTGATTTTGTACAACAACTCCTGCTGGAGAACACCCCAGAACGAATCAAGACACTGCGAATTCTCGCTGATAAATACCGAACTTCCTGCGTTGGCTTACTGGCAAGGGACGTGCTTTTGACCTTACCCGAGGGCTAATGTAGGTTTTGTAACGCTTTTGTGACGCTTGTGATGTAGAATGGACTTGTATATTCAAGGAGGCTTTATGAAAATGAAAGTTATGTTGGGTTTGGTCGCTGTTTCGTTACTCGCTTCGTGTGGTTTGATTAAAACCCCACCAATTATTCTGCAAGACACCACCAAAAATCCTAACCCGACCGTTGGCGGTGGAGCGCTTGGAATTGATGGCAAGGGTGCGCCGCTTGACCTCTCCAAAGGCGGTATCGCGCTTCAAGGCACAAAAACAGGGGTTGTGATTGCGTCAGGTACATTTGCCGATGCTACAGACCAACAAGTTAAAGACAACATCAGCCGCTTAGCCGAATGGGGCTACACCCAAACCATGCCAACCGCAACTTTGAGCGGTTTGGCTTGCCCAGCCAGCTTTGCCATGACCAATGTCAGCTTTACAGCTACACTCAGCGACGCAGGTGGGACTGCTGGAGCAACCCGCAGTGCCTCAGCCACAACCAGTGTTGCCTTGGTTAGCTTTGCTGCACAATCGGCTGGAAGTTGCACTTACAATGCCACGGTCAATAACGCCGCCGCCGCAATTACAGGGATTTTGGTTGGAACAGACCTTGCAACCCTTGGTCAAATCATCACAACTGGTGGCACGAATACTGCCAGCCTGACTGGTACATACACCACCCCAGACACCGTAGCTGGACGTACCCTAACCATCAACTTTGGTGGCTCGAGTTCGTATGTGATTGCCACAATCCTCTAAATCTAGCCTATAAAAAGACAAGCCAATTGGCTTGTCTTTTTTATTTTTGGTACAATTTTTAGGCTTCTCGAGCCACCAAAAATTCCTCGAGTGCCTGTTCAACTATCTGAGCCATTACGATAATTGTAAGGTTCTAAAAAAGCTAGGTTTTATATGACGAAAGTCTGGCTCTGCTTAAACGATTCATGCTCAAACTGCTGAATCAAAATCTCATAGGTCAGAAACCTGACTCGAGAACGAATTTCAGCAAAGGCAGTAATTGAAATTTTTTGCTCAAATTCGGGCTGTCTGGCTTGAGCCGCTACAATGATCATCTTAGCCGAAAAATCTTGAAGGTCAACAAATTTCAATAAACTATTTTGAATATCGGTTGAATGCTCAACTTCAAAAAAAGAATCGGGCATCATTCGCTGATTAAACCAAATAGCATCAATCGTTTGACTACGGTTGACCAGTTGGTCATAACTAAATTTGGGAATTTTATCGAGTGAACGTATCTCAGCCAGTTTGAGATTCAGAAAATACCTATTTTTGTCTTGCTGTGGTGCAAATGTTTGTAAATTTCGTAAATTCCCAAGCTGTAAAATAATGCCTTGATAATATGAATGCGTATTTTTTAGTTGCTCTTCCCGAGGAACGGAATCTTCTATGGTTAATCCTAGTTTCTGACGGTATGACTCAAGCGCCCATAGCCCTGGACGAACCTTAAAAATCTCTGGTTGATTTTGTACAATTCGGCGAATTGAAGCAAATGGCGTTTTTGTTCCCCATGTACATTCTTTAATTTTTAGAACCTCATGGTAAAGAGTTGCTAATGTTGCCATGCCCCCAAGTTTTTCTAACGTCAATATCACTGCTTCGTTTTGTTTCATTTGCTCGAGTCTACAAAATTTAAGTCCTGCTTTCTATGCCTTAGACTTTTGCATCGCATGCTCCGAGACTGCATTAGTGGCTTGGGGTACACCGTGTTTGACTTTTTGTTGCTACATCTGCCACTGTTCTATGGCGTTTGGAATGTTGTACAAACTCAAAGTCTTTTATGCTCGAGCCGCACGAATAAAAGCCCTGATTTTACTAGCATCTTTAATCCCTGCCGAACTTTCTACGCCACTCGAGACATCCACACCCCAAGGTCGGAGTTGCTGCACAGCTTGCCTCACATTTTCTGGATTTAAGCCCCCCGCCAGTAGCCAACGCCGATTTTTAAGGGTCGAAGTGTCCACAGCCCCCCAATCAAAGACTTGTCCAGACCCCGCCTCGAGACCATCCAAGAGCAGGGTTTGGGCTGGTGGCATGACCATTTGCAGTTGGTACGAGACTGCCCGAATGACGAGGTAGTGGACTTCGACAGGCGTACTAGTTTGTTTTCTAGTGCCTTTTTCTTCCCAGCGTTGAATACTAATTTTGTAATCTCCCCAAGCACTTTTGATCTTACGGGTTCGCCTACCGATTTTAGGGTGATTCTTAAAGATGCTTTTGCCTAAGGGGAAATCCCTTGCTCGGCATCAAGGTTTTGCATTATCTCGAGTAGCAAAGTGGAATTGTATTGCATCATTGTAGCTTCGACTCTAGCCAATCCTGAACCTAATGAAACACTGTTCCTAACATCTTGAATGTATTTTTGAAGCGTGATGCTGGCTTGGCTTTTAGTCTTTTGGAAGTCTGGGGTCATATGCTGGTTTTACACCCCAATACTGAGATGCACCCTTTGTTTTCTCAAAAGTGGATATTTAAGTCTTGTATCTGTTACACTCTGCGCTTGGAAAGGGGCGCGGTCGCGCATGACCTTTGAGCAATCGGGGGAGTGTGAGGAAAGTCCGGGCATCGCAGGGCAAGATGCCAGCTAACGGCTGGGCAGCGAGCGAACCACAAGGCAATGACACGATTGTTTTGCAGGCGTGAAGCTGACGGAAAGTGCAACAGAAAATAAACCGCCTGTCACTCGCAAGAGAACAAGGTAAGGTTGAAACGGTGGTGTAAGAGACCACCAGCGCGGTTTGAGAAAATCGCGGCTCGGCAAACCCCATCTGATGCAAGGCTCGAATGCAGCCAAGAGGAAACTCGAGACATGACCCGTGTCTTATTGAGTTGCGAAGACAGCCGCTAGAGGTGCGTGGCGACACGTACTCGAGACAGATGACCGTGACGTGCTTTTAAGCATAGGACAGAACCCGGCTTACACCCTTTCCAAACCAAAAGTTCTGTTGATAAATCTTTGGCATTTGGACTCGAGTTAATTTTTCTATCTTGTCTAAAAGTCTAGTAAATGGTTAAATTCGCTATAACCAATTTATTGCACGTTTAATAGTGCAAACATTGTCGGGCAAGTTGCTCGAGAATTTTGGTCTTTTTAGTATTTTGGAGGAGGCATGAAGCAATACCGTTCGATTTTTGGCTTATTGGGTGCTGGTGTTTTGGCAGGTTGTAACCTACTAAGCCCAGCCCCAGAAGTCAGCATCACCAATCCCGGCACAGTCACAAGTCCCGCTCTCACGATTGAAGCCGTGGCTTCAAGCAATACAAGCTCGGTTGAATTACAACTCAATGGCACTTCTTTAGGTAAGAAAACCAGTCCACCATACACTTGGACAACCACTTTAAGTCGAGCAAATGATGGTAAAAATACCATTACGGGCTTTGCCAGCACTGCAAATGGTACTTTTGCCTACGCACAACCCCAGACGTTTACGGTCAGCATTGCAGATACCACTAAACCAACCATTACTTTGGCAGCAGTTGGTTCAAGTACGGGTGTTGCCTTAAGTGGCACAGCAACCGATGATTATGGCGTAACCAAAGTTGAGTTTTACAACGGCACAACTTTACTTGCTACAGATACAAGCGCTCCATATAGCCACAACCTAAGTTTACTCGAGGCAGCCATGAGCTTCCCGAGTTACACCGCCAAAGCCTATGATGCCGCAAATAACAACACCACTTCTAATCTGATCGAAGAAGTCTGGGAAAGCACGGCTGCTCGCAATAATACCATTGCCACGGCTGTCTTGCTGGATGCCATGCCAATTCGCACCCAAGCGGGGGCAACGGTCAGTGCCACGCTTGATTCAACGGCTTTTGGTTCAACTGACCCAGATGTGGATTACTATGCCGTCAATCTAACCTTTGCCCAGGTCTTAAAAGTGCGTACTTTCTCGAGTACAGGCACAGATACAGTGGTGCGAATTTTCAATGCGGCTGGCGCACAACTTGCTTTTAACGATGCTGCCGGAGACTACAACAATACCGATTCGGCAGTGAATTGGCGAGTCAATGACAGTGGTCTGCACTACATCGCGGTCAGTTCTTACACCAATGGTGTGACTCCGGCTGCCCAAGGTCTAGGCAAACAATACCGCATGACGGTACAGGTGGGTGATTAAAATGCGTAAAACCTTTTCTCTTTTAGCGGTGCTTAGTGCTGGTGTTTTGGTGGGTTGTAATTTGTACAGCACCCCCCAAGCGATTAAACAAACCACAACAGGTCTCGAGGTCGCGGCTGAACAAAATGCCACCCGTTGGTTTATTGGGGTCGAAGGTCAAGTCGCAGTGCAGGGTCTAAGTCTGCAAAGTGTCCAAGCCCAACAAGCCAAGGTTTTAGGTGCAATGCGTGCCAGTGGAATTAAATTCCAAGTCCAGAATCAATTCTCGAGACTTTGGTCGGGCTATGTGGTCAAGGCTTCGGCTGCCGAAGCGCAAAAACTGCGTTTTGTGGCGGGTGTGACTTCGGTTGATCCTGTCTTAAACATCCCGATGCCAGAAGTCAAAACAGGCGATACCCCAGATTTAGTCACCAGCACTGGTCAGATTCAAGCACCTTTGGCTCGTAATGTGTACAGCGTCAATGGTACGGGGATTAAACTTGGCATTATTGACACGGGTATTGATTTGCAGCATACAGCTTTTGCGGGTCGGGTTGCTGGTGGTACGGACTTTGTGGGTGACGCTTACAATGCTAACACTGTTGGTAGTGTTCCCGTGCCAGACAACGACCCCGATGACTGCGGCGGACACGGTTCGCATGTGGCTGGGATTGCGGGTGCAAACGATACCGTTACACCCTTCCAAGGGGTTGCGCCAAATGTCAGCTTGTACGCCTATAAGGTCTTTGGTTGTGCTGGTTCAACGGCTTCTGACATTCCAATTGCTGCGATGGAACGCGCCGTGGCTGATGGCGTAGACATTGTGAATTTAAGTTTGGGTAGCAATTTTGGTACAAGCGCAGGACCTAGTGCAATTGCTGTAGATCGTTTGTCCTTAGCGGGTATTACCGTGGTGATGTCGGCGGGTAACTCTGGTGCGGTTGGTTTGTACGCCCACGGTTCGCCGGGTTCTTCGGAATCGGCAATTTCGGTGGCGAATGTCGAAAATGTCGGGGTTTACCAAAGTTCTTTTAGCATCTCGAGAACAGGCTTTACCACCACTGCATTTGGCTACGGTGGAATGACCGCCAGTCCGACAGTGCCGCTAACAGGTGCATTTCCAATTGTCCGCTTGGGTAATCCAGTCACACCAGAAGCCCAAGCCTGTACTACGCCGGGTCCTGGGATTGTTACCCGACCAATTGCGGCGGGTTCTTTGGCTGGTAAAATTGTGCTGATTCAACGTGGTGTTTGTTCTTTTTACGAAAAAGTTAAAAATGCTGAAGTTGGCG
>JAYWHB010000811.1:0-2004 GCA_043777915.1 Deinococcales bacterium | reverse complement strand
GACAAGGTGATGGTCGGAGCTTGGAGGGTGGCTCGAGCGGTCACGGTTGATTGGGCTATGGGTGGCTCGAGGGTTTCAGGTTCGGGGTCTTCGTAGTCGTGGGGCGGGTACTGGGTAGGGACTGGTGCAGCAGTCTGACCGAAGGATTTTAGGATGGCTTGACCTTCGGGCGAGGCTTTGAAGGCTTCGTTCTGACGAACACGTTCCGCATTGAGCTTTTTAATTTTCTCTATGAGAATATCCCATTCGGGGCTGTCGTACTCGGGGGTCATGAGTAACCATGCCTAGTGTGATGCTGTACTTGCTTCCTACAAAAAGTGTGTGCCACGGGATTTATCCTCCTGTGTCTCGAGTGTTTGCGGCGCTCGAGGTAGACGCTTAGAAGCGCCCAAGTCGTTTTAGACTTGCGCGTTTGTAAGGAGTCGTGCTACCCTTATAAGTAACCAGCTTGATAAGTTTTGTAGCACGTTCTCCCCGCCGAAAGGTGGGGCTTTTTCTTTGTGTTGCCCCGCGCCTGTGGCGCGATTTGGTCAATTCATGACGACAGTTTAACACGTCAATAACCTGAATTGACAGCCAGTTGACAATGTTGGCACTGAATTTTGTTATAGTAAGCGTTACATTCACCTCCTTTTTGTTTGGTTGGATGTGCAGAGGCAGCGTGTTCCCGCAAAGAACTTGAACGCTGCCTCCCTCTTTTGGTCAAGAGTTACACATTGTGAATACTTTGACACTAAACCCTTATAAAATGCAAGAAAATTGAAAATCTGGCGGGACACGCACTTTATTTAATTAAAGTCTTACGGTTTCATACCGCGTAAAAACTGGGCGAACAACCATTGAAATGGCTGTTTAATGATATTCGGAATCACCGTGTAGCCCGGTAATTCCATAAAGCCAGTTCCTCGAGCATCACCTGTGATATTGGTTGCACCTTCATAGTAAGGATGACCTACAGTTATTCGAGCATCGAGTTCTTGAGCATCGAGGACTGATTCAACCCGAAGGCGTGTACCGTCCTCGAGTTGCACATCCCATGCAATGGGGTAGTTCGCATCCGTTGGCGCTTTCCAGTGGCGTACTGGGGTCATGATGACTTGCTCGAGGTGATTAGAACCATCTGGCTTGGTTACACTGGCGGCTTGCTCGAGGACGTTGTTTTGGGCATCCCGGAGGCGGTACGCCATAATGTCGCGTCCATCCTCGAGATTCATGCTGAGCCAGTCCCAACGCGGAGCAAAGACAGCATCATCAATCCCATTTTCGCCTCCCCACTGGTGGTCAAGCCATGCAATGCCAGAGACTGGATCGCCGCGAAGTGTACCCGTGACCTCGAGTCTAGTAGCGCTGTAGTAGTACATCCTGCCTGTGGTTTCTTGTTTGCCCACCCATCCCCCGGCATGTGCCACTTCTGGGCGTGTGAGGGTCATGGTCAGGTCGGTATGGTCTTGGTTATGCCTCGAGAATTGAGCGCGGTATTGACCTGATTCAGTGCGCCATAAACGCCAATCGCCTAGACCAACATCAAGAAGTTTTTTACTTGCGTAACCATCTTTTACTTTGACTCGAGGATGAGCTAAAGCAAAGCTCGAGCGCTCTTCAAATTGAAAGGTTTGTTTGGTGACATTGGTAACGCTGTAATGACCAACATACATTGGTGCAGGAAAGAAGTGCGCCAGTTTGAACGGCGTACCGTTTGGCAAAAGGATTTGAAAGACTGCAAAGGCGAGGCTTATATCTTCACCTTTGGCAGTGGTCAAACGAGCATTGGCATACCACCACTCGAGGGGCATATTGTGTGCGCCTTGGTCGGTTATTGCGTTGGGTGTTCGTGGGAAAAAGGATTCCAAAGGTCGGGCATCAGTACCGAAGATGAGGTTTTTGGTTCGGGTAAGCACACACTGATATTGACACATTCACCCAGTTCTTTGAGCTTTGACCGAATTTTGGGGGCAGCCTCCGGGAACAATTTTATAAACCTTGGTGCTGCACCAACAAGCAATT
>JAYWHB010000810.1:0-2011 GCA_043777915.1 Deinococcales bacterium | reverse complement strand
AGAATCCAGACCGAAACCTCCAGCGAATCTGCCATGCTGCCTGGAGTGTTGCTGCATGGCGCGAATAAAATTATGCCCGTGATTGGCGATTGGGTGGTTGTCCAGCAATTGGCAGACACACTGCAAATCGTTCAGATTTTAAGGCGATTTTCTGAATTCTCGAGGGCAGTTCATGGAGGCACAAGCAAGCGCCCCAAAGCCAGTACCCAACAAGTCATGACGGCGAATGTAGATACGGTATTTATTGTCAGTGGTTTAGATGATGATTTTAACCTGCCCAGATTGAGTCGTTATGTCAGTGCGGTGCAGAACAGTGGGGCTGAAGCGGTAGTTATTCTCAACAAAGCAGATTTGGTCTCAGGTGTAAATGTTTTTTTTGATCAATTAAAAACCATTGACTCGAGCCTAACGGTTTTTGCGCTTAGTGCCTTTAATGGATTTGGACTCGAGCAACTCACGCCCTTTTTTCGGGTCGGGCAAACGATAGCCCTGATTGGATCGTCGGGGGTTGGTAAATCCACCCTGACTAACCAAATTTTAGGACGAATGGCTGCCGTCACAGCCGATGTCCAAACCGAACACTTTGGTCAGCACACCACCACGGCTCGAACGATGTATTTTATCCCCAATGGCGGCTTATTAGTAGACAATCCCGGCTTAAGAGAAATTGCTGTCTGGGATAGCGAAAAAACCGATTATTCGGATATCGAAAGCCTAGCCGCCGAGTGCAAGTTTCGTAAATGTACCCACACGTCAGAATTTGGCTGTATGGTACAGAAAGCCATTCGCAATAAAAAACTCGAGCCAGAACGTCTAATTGCTTATCAAAAATTTCTTGGGGTCAAAGTCTTCAAACGGTGATTAGAGTGAATGGAAAAACAGGGCGAACACGGGGGTTCGCCCCTACTTCACGCATCTTTCATGCCATGACTGTAGGGACAGGCGACCATGCCCGAAGGTGCGCGTATATGGTCAAGACACCCCTGTGTCTGTCCTGTAACTAACGATGATATTCTATTCTTTCGGAGGCTCTAAACGGTGATTCATAACTACCAAGGTTCACGAATTCTATTGTAAATTGGTTTATGTCAGAAATTAACCTTGTCGTAAATGGCAAGCCCACCACCGCCACAAATCTCGAACCACACACGACCTTACTCAATTGGTTACGAAATTCAGGTTTGACGGGTTGCAAAGAAGGTTGTGCTGAAGGCGAATGCGGCGCTTGTGCGGTGCTTTTAACCAAAGCGGCTGGCACTGGCTCGAGACTGACTTCGGTCAATGCTTGTTTGGTCTTAATGGCAGGTTTGGGCGGTCAAGAGATTATCACCGCCGAAGGACTTGGCACACCTGAAAATCTGCATCCAGTCCAAGCGGCAATGGTGGGTACTGGCGGTTCGCAGTGTGGGTACTGCACGACAGGTTTTATCTCGAGTATGGCGGATGAGTATTACCGTCCAAACCGCACAAACTTTGACCTTGAGGCTTTGTCTGGAAATTTATGTCGTTGTACGGGCTATCGTTCGATAAAGGATGCGGCTTTTAGTTTGGGTTTCCCAGAGGTAAATGATGCCTTGTGGTTGCGTCAAAACCAGCCAGCCCCAGATGCTCGAGCCGTGGTGCTGGAATCCGAGAATGCTGTTTTTTATCGTCCAGCTAATCTCGAGGAAGCGCTTAAATTGCTCGAGAAGTACCCCACTGCCAAACTTGTGGCGGGTGGTACAGATTGGGGGGTTGAAGTCAATTTGCGCTTCTCGAGGGCAGCAGTGCAGATTGCGATTGACCATTTTCCAGAACTGCGTCAGATAAATTGGAATCCAGATTTTGTAGAACTTGGCGCAGCCTTAACCTTGTCTGAACTCGAGCATCGGCTGGGTAATAAAATTCCACTTTTGCAGCAGTGGTTTCCGATGTTTGCCTCGAGATTAATTCGCAATAGCGCCACGCTTGGCGGTAACATTGGCACTGCTTCACCAATTGGCGATTCGCCACCTGTCTTATTGGCATTGGG
>JAYWHB010000809.1:0-2015 GCA_043777915.1 Deinococcales bacterium | reverse complement strand
GCGATTTGTGTCTCACGGAATAATGCCCAGATTCCAGCCAGTAAGTTCGGGACACTCGAGTGGATTAAAAAAGGTCCGTGTACACCAGCGTTTTCTTGGTTCATTTGCCTGTAAATGCGTTTGACTAAGCCAGTGGCTTGGGCGGGTTCGATAACGCACAGGTTGTATTTCACAAATTTTGACATGATTTACCCCTTGATGCTGGCTAATTGCCAAATGGCAAAACCAGCCACGATAACAGCAATGCCAGTCACTCCGATTACGCCACTTGGAGTCAGGACTAACCAGCCGCCAAGTAACACAACCAGGCTCGAGATAACCCAGAGCGTATCGAGAATAATGGCGAGTTTTGCGACTAGAATTTGCTTATTTTGAATGCCGTACCAGAGAATGCCCACAAAACCAAGTAAGGCAACAGCCACAAGTCTAAGCATCAGTTCGTTTAATCCACTGGCACTGGCAATGGTCTTGGTAAAAAGTAAAAATGTGATGGCGGATAGGCTCGAGAAGATCAAGTTGCCTAACATCGCGGTGCGTAATTTCATGGGTTTAGTCCTTTCCACTCTTCAAGATGACGAAAAATTGCGTTTCTGGCAACCAGAAAATACTGTTTATCACGGCTAAGTTGGTAGCTTAGATTGGCGCTCAGTAAAAACGCATGAAGTTCAAAAGCCATTTGTTCGGCTGGTAAACTGGTAACGAGTTGCTGTGTTTCTTGGGCTTTTCTGATTCGTTCGATTAAGGTGTAAACAGCGCTCGAGACGAGCTGCATTAAGTGATCGCGGACGATTCCGGGTTTGCCATCCAATTCGCTGCTGGCAGACATAAAAACACAACCGCCGGGGAAGGTTTCTGACTCGAGGTAGTGAAGCCACTGCTCGAGTAGGTGCTGGAGTTGGGCAAAAGCACTTAAATCTGGTGGTGCAGTCAGGCACGGCGAAAAAATTGTCCAAGCTGTATCAAGCGTGGCGATTTGCAGTTCTTCTTTTGAACCAAAATGGGCAAAGACCCCGCTTTTACTCATGCTTAGGCTCTGCGCGAGGCTATTAAGGCTCAAGCCTTGTAAGCCTTCAATCGAGGCAATTTGAACGGCTTTCTCGAGGATGTGGGTGCGAGTAGATTGTTTTTTAGGAGTCTCCATTGGATTAAAATAGCACGAACGTTCGTGCTATTTTGTTGTTGACAATACCAGACGCTCAGATCCCAACTTTATCTTAATTTGGCAGATTCTAAGCGCTCGAGCAGGGCTTCTAAGGCTTTGACATGGACTTTGTACGAACCTCGAGTACCCTCCAACCAACCCTGTTCACGCCATGTACTCAGGGCTGTTGTGGCACTGACTCTGGTTGTACCCGCCAACGCTCCAAGTTCATCTTGACGCAAATCCAGATTTAACTCGTACAGATGCTCCGAAATCGGTGTGCCAAAACGCTTGGTTAAAAGCAGTAAGCTACCTGCCAATCTTGCTTCGGCAGGTAAGCTGGCGCGTTGCAATTCGAGTTCAAGGGTACGGTTGCGTTCTGATAAAACCGTGGCAAATGCCAGAGCAACATTGGGGATATTTTTTGCCACACTTAAAAATTGGTCTCGAGAAATTGGGCAGGCAAGCACTTTTGGGCTTAAGCAAACAGCATTGGATAAGCGCTGTACGGAATTGGTCAAAAAAGATTCGCCAAAAAAATCATCTGGTCCACAAACTGCCACCACCCGTTCGTTCGGTAACATCACTTTGACATGCCCCTCGAGCAGAATAAACATTGTGTCGGCAGGGTCGCCTTGGCGGTAAATAAATTCGCCTTTGCGGTATGGACGTGGCGGGCAAATACTACCCATCAGTTTCATTTCCTCAACACTCAGTTTCGGTCCCCAATTGGTGTCCTGCACCACCCACGCTTCAGAATGAGCTAAAACTGACGGCGGTGCTTGAATCCCTAAAACTCGAGCAATTTGTTGGTAAAAGGTTAGTTTTTCTATAATCCCGAATTTCATGGCAGCCATAAAAAATATACGAATCA
>JAYWHB010000808.1:0-5583 GCA_043777915.1 Deinococcales bacterium | reverse complement strand
ACTGTTTCATAATCAATATCAATCCCAATGACTGCATTTGCACCTCGAGTTCGGGCTTCTTGCTGCATTTCATGCAGGGCAATATCTCTGGCTTGACGAAGTTTTTCCTCGTAAGTGCCACTGCGACCACCAATCACATCGGTGATACTTGCCATGAAATCACGCACCACATTCGCCCCAAGAATGGCTTCTCCTGTGACAATACCGCGATACTCACGGACAGGGCGACCCTCGAGTGACGAGGTTGTGGTCATCAATAATTCTGAACGATGAATCATACTTATCCTATACGCGACCAAGCTGGCTCGAGTTCCCGATATACTAAACCGATGAAAATATTGTTTGGCTTAGTGCTTTTAGGTTCGTTAGCGGCTGCACAACAAATGCCGGGTAGTTTTGGCAATGCCGACATCAAAAATCCGCAGGTGATTGCGGCTGCAAAATATGCCCTCGAGACAAAAAACACCGCCATGAAACGCAGTGGAAGTAGGGCATACACGCTACTCGAGATAGAAAAAGCCCAAATTCAGGTTGTGGCTGGCTTAAATTACCGTGTTTGTATCAAAGTCAAACTCGGCAGTGTGCAGCGTGTGGCTGAAGCAATGGTTTACCAGAATTTACAACAACAATACAGCCTCAGCAGTTGGACTTGGGGTAAATGCAGTATCAAGTAGCACCATTGGATTTTGCTTTACCAGCTTTGTAAAGCTCGGTTTCTGGTTTGTCGTAGCCAAAAATCCGTGTGACACCCGTGTGACGCTATCGCAATATAATGGCTTTGAAACAACAAAAAGGAGCATCATGCAGCCAGAAACTATTCCTTGCCGAACAACCTACCAACCTCCAAAACTCGAGATTCAGCACGGGTATATCCAAAGCTTGCCGATTGGCACAACAGGTCTTGAACCAATGAATGACTTTATGGAAGGTGAGCAATGAAAAAGCTGGCATTGCTTATCCCGCTAACCGCCATTGTATTTATGGCATGTCAACAAAGCCCTGTTTTTGAACCAGCAAAAGCCCTTGGTACATTTGAAATGACTTTTGATTTGGACAGCAAAACTGTACAAATGAAAAACCTCTCTCGGGTTGGGGTTCAAGCTGTCCGACTTCCAAGTGCGGTCAGTTTTACCGCCCCAGCAACACTGGGATTCTTAGCCGATGCAACTCGAGGAGTCAATTACATCAGTGCCACCTTTGGGGTAAATAACCTCACCGCCTCTGCCTTAACCGATTTAACCTTGATTGCTTATAAAAAAACAGGTAATGCCTCGGATACAGCCCTGAAAAGTATTGTGGACTTTAATGGCACACCATTAAATGCCGCCCAACTCGAGACTTTTGCGCGGTCAGTCCAACCGACCAATATGCCAAGTTCGGTAAGTCCTGTTGTGGTCAATAGCACCATTGCCGATTTGCAAGTTTTTCAGGAATCCGAACTGACCAGTTTACAGACTGCTGCCAACACTGCCAATGAACTCAGCACTGCGAGTGGTGATTATTTGTTTCCATATGGTTTTATTGCCCGCACCAGCAGTACCTCGAGGGTGATTGCCGGCAACAGCACCAATGGCAAATTAACAGTGGCAATCAAATTGCCTAACAACAACGAACCAAGTTCCGCCAATGCACGGCGTTTTTCGATGACTTTTGTGGCATTTGACCAACCGCTTGGGGCTGGGGTAACACGCATGACCGAAAGTTACGAAGAACGCTTCGGAACAAGCAGCGCTGCCACTCGAGCCAACGGCAGTAACTTTAATATCTCTAGTGCAAACATTGCCCAAATTGCCGCCAATACAGTCAGCAGTGGGATTTTGGTCAATGGTGTCCGTACTTCAGGAAGCAGCACCGATGTTAAACGCATTTTGGGTGAACGCAGTCGGCAAGTTGGTAGCACCAGCCAAGACGAATGGTATTCAGGTGTTGTGACCGACTCGAGCGAAAATGTCTATGTGGCTGGCGTTGCTTATGCTGCCGTGGATGGTCAAACATATTTTGGCAACAGTGATTTAATACTGGTGAAATACAATTCTAGTGGGGTCAAACAATGGACTAAACAATTTGGCACAACTGGCGAAGATTACCCTAATGACCTAGCGATTGACTCAAGTGGTAATCTTTATGTGACTGGTTACACTGACGCAACTGCCGCTTTTACCAATACCGAAGTTTGGATTGCAAAATATGATTCAAATGGTGTTCAGCAGTGGAGTCAATCGTTTGGTAGCGGCGTTAATGATTTTGGAAATGGGATTGCCACAGACTCGGGCAATAATGTGTATGTAACGGGTTATACTTTGGGTGACATTGATGGCGCTGGCACTGGAACACATTCAGGTAACGCAGATATTTTTACCACAAAATACAATTCGAGTGGTACAAGACAATGGATTGGGCAAATCGGTACAGGCTTTGATGACATTGGCAATGGTGTCGGTACAGATTCAAGTGGCAATGCTTATGTGGCTGGCAAAAGCTCTGGTAATTTTGATGGTAACACCACCACGGGTGGTTCTGACATTGTGCTTATTAAATACAACACCAGTGGTGTGAAACAATGGTCAAGAGAATTTGGAACAACAACCAACGAAGAAGCCTTTGATATTGCCCTAGACTCGAGTGGTAATTCGTACATGACTGGCTATACCACAGGGAATTTAGATGGCAACACCAATGCTGGTTCTCAAGATTTCTTTTTGGTCAAATTTAACTCGAGCGGCACAAAACAATGGACACGTGAAATAGGGTCAAGTACCACCGATTATCCCGACAGTGTGGCAGTGGATGCCACTGGAAATAATGTTTTTATGTCGGGGTATACGGCTGGTTCGGTTGATGGACTGACCAATGCAGGCAGTAACGATATTATCATCGCCAAATACAATGCGGCTGGGACGAAGCAGTGGCTAAGACAAATTGGTACAAGTGCTTATGATCACACTGATGGAGGTGGCTTAACTGTTGGAGCAAGCAGCGATGCCTACGTTGTAGGCTCAACAGCAAGCAGTTTTGCAGGTGCAACCAATGCGGGTAATGGCGATTACTTGCTGCTTCGATTTAACGGCAATTAAACATCAAAGCAATGCTTGAGCTTATTTTTCGAGCATTGCTTTACTTCCAACAATCGGTAGCCTTAAATGTCTCGAGCAGCACTGGCTTTGGCGTAACTCGAGCAATAACTGGCGCAAAAATATGATTCACGTGAAAGGTTTTTTGTTCACATTTTGAAAGTCGAAACCGCTCGTTTATAAAACGAAATGAGACCTTACTCCAACCGCGCCAACCCGAACCCACAAACTCGAGGACAGAAAACCCATGTTTAATGGCAGAACACAACAATCTCAAATTGAACCTTTGGCTTAAACGTGTTGGTGTACAAAACTGAACCGTGGCGATGGATGGATACTCGCCACGGTTCTCCTGTTGTTTAATTCGAGGTCATGCTGACCGTGCTAAGGCACATCTCGTCGCTTGTGCCTTCGCCCCAAGTGATATAGCGCATCTCGAGCGGGTTGCTGCCGACATATGGGCGGTTCTTGGCAGAATTGTCATGCACACAAGTCACCCGCAATATATCGCCTTTCTTGACTTCTACAGGGTTGACAAACCAGTAATCTCCCTGCCAGTGGAAATCCCATTTTGGAATGTTTAGTAAGGTTTTTGTGCCGTTACTGGAAATCAGTTCGGTTTTAATTTGCTTGCCCAATAAGTGCATATGCCCAGATACGCTGTACAATGTCGCATCGGACTGCAAGCGGCGTTCACAAGAAGTGCTGATGTTCGAGGCATCACCGACATTTTTCTGGTAGTCTTCGAGCTTGCGGTCACACAAGTACAGCAAACCGGGTGGAATCATTCGCCCTATCGCGCCAATTTTATCAGCATTTTTTTGTAAAGTCCTTTCACGCTGGCAAGCCGTACTTTGCAGTGTTTCGGGGCAAGGCAATTCGACTGGGGCAACCAAATTATGGTTGCGGATGGCTTGTAATTTGCTGCCTTTGGGGGCGTAGGTTAATTCAAAACTTGTTTGGTCAGTGCCAAGTCCATTGGCAAGGTTGTAATGGACTTGCATCACCAGCATCGAACCTTTTTTGATTGGCACACCAATGCCGCTAGGCGTATTGAAACCCTTTGCGCCAGGTACCCAAGCGCCAACCCAAGCGCTGCCTGCACCTAGACTTTCGGGGTTCACCGCCGTATTCCCTGTGCCTCGACTGGTTAAACCAGTTCCCGTAAAGCAAGTCCAACCAGCTCCATTTTTGTTGCGCTCGAGCGCTTCGGGAACTTGACTGGGTTCAACCCGATAAAGAATCGCATGATGCACCATTTTGCGATTGCCGGGTTTAATGCTGACCCCAGTCACAAAAGTATCGGCGGCAAGTTGGGGGTCAACCAGAAAGCAGTGGTAGTCGTCTAAATCGCCTTTATCGTTGTTTGGCGTGTAGGCTTTATCCGACAATTCATAACCAACCGTCTCGCCAGCTGTGGCTGCATAGGCGGGCGCAAGTGTCCAAGCAACATCGCCTGTATTTTGATTGACAAAATGCCCCTGATGCCGCGTATCCTCTCCAACAACACCTTGGACTCGAGCAACAGCCCCAAGCCATGGGCTGGATTGCGAAACACCAGCCGCGATTGCCATGCCAATACCAAGCACAATGCTGGCTTGGGCTAAACGAACAATACTTTTTCTCATTTTAACCTCGGGTTTGAATAGGTTTTTACGGTTTTTGCCCAGCCAAAGGTTTACCCAGTGGCGCTCCAGACTTTTCCCAATCGAGTAGCATTTGTTTACTGGTTTTACCTAAACGGGGGTCGTTTAAGAACGGCGGTGAATCTTCGCCGGGCTGCCACGGCGGCATCGTACCTTGTTGCACCACTCGAGCGATATTTTTGGCGTGTTTTGTGGCTGCCGCCCCAGAATCCAAGACAAAAGGGGCAATACCCCCAGCCACATGACAAGCCGTACAGTGTTTCTCGAGAATAACTTGAACATCGGTGTAATAGGTCGGGATATAATTTTGTGCGGTGCTGGTTTTTATGGCAGTCAGCCCAATTAAAACCGTACCCATGACCAGTATGTTGACTGCGTTCAATTTCATGCCCCTGAGTTTGCCAAGCACTTGTGGAGAAGCTGTGGAGATTTTTCATGACCCGATACTTGTAGACTCGAGCCATGCAGATACTTTTAATCGAAGACCAACACGAAGTGGCTGATGCACTGGCAGGATTTTTAAGGCAGCACGGTTTTGCTGTACAAGTTGCCGACAACGGACTTGAGGCGCTTAGATTATTTCATCAGCAACCCCCCAATGCGCTGCTTTTAGACATCATGATGCCGAGTCTGAGTGGGTTAGACGTGCTGCGTGAAGTTCGCAACAGCAGCCAAATTCCAGTTTTAATCTTGAGCGCTCGAGCCAATGAGCGCGAAATACTCGAGGGGTTTAAGCTCGGCGCAGATGATTACATCACCAAGCCATTTCGGATGCTCGAGGTACTGGCTCGCTTGCAAGCGGTCTTGCGTCGCAGTGGTCAGCAAAAAAATGTATTACACGGTGTGAACGGTTTGCGGCTTGACCT
>JAYWHB010000807.1:0-15892 GCA_043777915.1 Deinococcales bacterium | reverse complement strand
GGTCACAGGAAGCGTCAAATTGTTTACCATCCACTAAGCGCCCGATATAATTGACCACCACGGTTTTACCAGCTACAGCTTCCGTGCCTGTGCCGATTTTGACATCTTCTTTTTTGAGTTCTTTGACATCTGCGTCTTTTAAGCCAGTGCTGGCGGCTGGCTTATTGGCACACATCGCGCTGGCAGGTGTTGAAGTGGGTGTTGGTGTGTCTATGGGGCTTGGGTTGCTCGAGCTTGCCACGGGATTACGACTGACCCAAATTGCGCCGAGTAACAAAATGCCAATACCGACAATGACTCCGATTAAATTCTTATTCACGCAGTCATTGTAACTTCTTAAAGGTGATGATGTTCAAGTCTTGGGTAACTCGAGTCCAGCCTACCTCTGGATACCCGAGTATGACGTGCCTTTGAGGTCTCGAGTATGACGTGCCTCTGAGGTCTCGAGTATGACGTGCCTCTGACAGTCGAGTATGATAAGCTATGAAATCTAAACTCGAGATTACCCGCAATTGGTTGCCGCGCTATACCGGAATGCCTCTGGACATGTTTGGCGACCATATTCTGCTGACCAATTTTGATGATTATGTACAGCGTTTTGCCAATCGTTTTGGCGCAGATATTTACGGCGAGGGGAAAGCCATGCAAGCCTGTACCAATAGTACGGGTTTAACAATGATTAACTTTGGAATCGGTAGTGCCAATGCTGCCACAATTATGGATTTATTGTCCGCCAGAGCGCCTAAAGCGGTGTTGTTTTTGGGTAAATGCGGCGGCTTAAAGCACAGCACCGAACTTGGCAATTTTATTTTGCCGATTGCTGCAATTCGTGGTGAAGGAACAAGTAACGATTACTTTCCGCCCGAAGTGCCAGCCTTACCAAGTTTTAAGCTTCATAAATTTGTTTCCGATAAAATTGTCGCAAGAGACCTCGAGTACCGCACTGGAGTGATTTACACCACCAACCGCAGGGTTTGGGAACATGACCAAGAATTTTTGGAGCGCCTAAAACGCTTAACCTGTATTGGCATTGACATGGAAACCGCCACAGTTTTTATTGTTGGGCATCATAATGAAATTGCTCGAGGGGCGCTACTGCTGGTTTCCGATGTGCCGATTACCCCAGATGGGGTTAAAACCGATGCTTCAGATAAAAAAGTGACCGAGCAGTGGGTGGATGTGCATTTGGATATTGGCATTGAAGCCATGACCGATATTGGTGCAAGTGGCGAGCAGATTAAGCACTTTACCTATTAAGATACCGTTATGCCAATCGAAATTATTGCCTATCAATCGCGTTGGGTAGATGAATTTCTCGAGCTTTCGCAAAAGCTGCGTGATGCTTTGGGTATTTTGGCATTGCGAATTGATCATATTGGCAGTACCAGTGTGCCGAATTTAGCAGCCAAGGACATTATTGATATTCAGGTCACGGTGGCAAATCTGGATGCTCGAGATTTGCGTTTGCGGTTTGAACAAGCGGGTTTGGTTTGGCGCGAGGACATTACCCATGACCATTGCCCACGAGGGATGAGTCTTGAATCCAGTCAACTCGAGAAACGTTATGCACAATTTATTCCACCTATGCAGCCTAAAACCCATGTACATGTGCGGGTGGATGGTCGGTTTAACCAACGTTATGCACTTTTATGCCGTGATTATTTGCGAACTCATCCAGTCACCCGCGAAGCCTATGCCGAGATTAAATATCAATTGGCGCGATATTTTCCGAATAATGCCGAGGCATATTACGACATTAAAGACCCCGCTTTTGATTTGTTTATGGCGGGTGCATGGGAATGGGCAGAGTGGACAGCTTGGCAACCAGCACCACCAGATGCTTAAGCAAGAATACTTGTGGAATTTCTTACAAAAACCTTACAAAAAATCTTGTGCCAGACGTTTGAGCGGTTTTTTAGCTGTCAATAACAGAATGGTTTTTTAATTTCTCGAGAAATGCTGATAGAGACAACACTTTTTTGTTTCTCGAGCTACCTATTTTTGCTTAAACTCGAGTTTATACCCGAAACCAAGTATTGATTTATTGTTATGCCAACTACCAGATGTAGTGTGCGTTTTTCACACACAACACGATTTTGTGCTAGTATGATACCAAGACTAAGGAAATGGTTTTCTTGGTTACGCAATATGCGAAACGAATCTTGACAAACTATTCTGCTTGAGGCAAAATATGGCTATGCTCATCACAGAACGCGCTATCCTTACTCCGCAAAGAACCACTCGAGTCCGCAGTGTTCCGCAAGCGGTTGAATTGCCCGAGTCGGTAGCTAAACCCATTCCAATAGCGGTAGCTAAACCGATGCCAGCAACGGCTGAACTGGTCTCGAGTCTGCCAAAATCCCAAGGTTTGCTGGTCAGTAAACTAAGCGCCCTCGGAGACCGACAAAGCTGGTTACTTTTAGGACTGGTTTTAATTCCAGTTGTCGGTGCGGTTCTTAACTTTATGACTTATGGTTTTGTGCGCTAAAGTCAATAGATGCTCTGTACGTTAAATTGAGTTTTTATCAGCCTTGTGTCCATCCCAGACAGAAGGCTGATTTGTTATTCTTAGCCCAATGAAACGAATATTCCTTGGTTTTTTTGGTGTTCTTCTCCTGCTTGGTTTGCTTATCGGCGGTCTTGGGCTGTACATGGTGCTGCCAACCAATGCCAAAAAACAAACTGTGGAAGTCAAACAAGGCATGAGCATTGGCACAATCGCCACGCAACTCGAGCAGAAAGGCTTGGTACGAAATGCCACAGTTTTTCGATTTGTAGCCCAGTATGTTGGCACTGACCGCCGCATCCGCGAAGGGTATTACGACTTAAGCGGGCAACAAAACATTCTCGAGATTGCCCGTGCGCTTGGGCAGTTGGGTCGTCCTCGGCAAATTACTGTCGCCATTCCAGAAGGATTGCGTTTATCCGAAATTGTGACCCGCATTGCCACCAAGTTTTCCAATAATGCCGAACTCGAAACAGCTTTTAGGCAAACCAATCTGCTCGAGTACAGCAAAGGCGCACCCAGCTTAGAAGGGTTTTTATTCCCCGCCACTTATCAGTTTCGTCCAGAAGACAATGCCCAGAGTATTGCCCGAACCCTGACACAGCGTTTTAAGCGTGAAATCACCCCAGCCCGAAAAGCCGCCCTCGAGAAACTTAGCTTAAGTGTGTATCAATGGGTCACACTCGCCAGTATTGTCCAAGTCGAAGCGGGTAATGCCCAAGAAATGCCCGTGATTGCAGGGGTCTTCTTAAATCGTCTCGAGATTGGTATGGCACTACAATCTGACCCAACCATTGCTTACGGGCTTGGTAAACGCTTACCGGAACTGAGCCGCCGTGCAGGAGATTTTGAATCAGATTCACCATTTAATACTTATAAGGTACGTGGTTTAACCCCAACGCCAATTTCAAACCCCGGAGTACAGGCTTTGGATGCAGTCCTAAACGCCCAGCGCAGCAACTCGAGTGGTGTGCAGTGGTTGTATTTTCTGCATGGGAGCAAGGGCGAATTTAAGCCCAATACGAACTTTGCAGACCATCAGCGTGATAATGCACAGTTTCGATAAGCGATAAGTCCTTTGAACCTATTCAAAAACGCAAAATAACGTAGAATGGTGCGTTTATGTCCGAGACACTGCTTCGTACTTTTTTTGATCCTGCGACTTTTAAGCGTGGGCAAGGTATTCGTTCTCGGGTGCTGAAAGTCCAATTAAAAGTCAGCCCAAAGGGTGATTCAGAGCATCTGATTGGTGTGGTTGGTGGTTCTTATGGCGAAAAATACGATGTGGATATAGACATTACCCGCGATCAAAATGGTGATATTGAAGAACTCGATGGGGATTGTGATTGCCCCGTCGGTTGGGATTGTAAACATGTGGTGGCGTTGCTGCTCGAGGCAACGGCT
Organism: Deinococcales bacterium; assembly: GCA_043777915.1. Taxonomy (GTDB): domain Bacteria; phylum Deinococcota; class Deinococci; order Deinococcales; family JAAFIG01; genus JAAFIG01. Next base: position 11,982 of record JAYWHB010000807.1, on the reverse strand, counting down.
CGCCAATTATTGCAAATGGTTGCTAAAGAACGCCCAGACCCGCTTGAGCGCTTAAAAACCTTAAACGCCCCTAAACCTAAAGCCCTGACTCCTGTGGAAATCATTGCGCCCAACGCAGAATTGGATAAGACTTTGAATACATGGTTTTCTAATGCACCCAAGGCAAATAGTCAAATCGAAACCGCGAGTAAACAAACGCTTTTGTTTTCTCTTTTCATTAAAAACGGTACAGTGATGTACGGCATTTGGAGCGCCAAGCTAAGCAGCAAAGGCTTATCGGAAATTAAACCGTATAAATTGCCGTACAGTCTCGAGCAACTTCCCAGTTATGCCAAGCGCGATAGGGCATTATTGCAAGCATTTCAGGCAACCCAAAATAATCGTTACAGCATGTCTGGCAGCAGCGAATTTGCTCTCGAGGATTCGGATTTGGTTGCCTATTTACTCGAGCGCCTACTCTCCACCGAGCGTTGTTATTGGGAAAGTCCTGTTCGTAAAGTCTTGTTGCAAAAAGGTGTAGCTCGGGTTGGTGAACCCGCTTGGATTGTGCAACCTGACGGCACACAACGCCCCGTCTTTAGCACCGAACCAAGCAGTCATGCCGTACTACCGTTCACACCGCTTTGGTTTGTAGATACCCAGCGTGGCGAATTAGGGCAGTTAAAAACGGCGCTCGAGCCAAAAGCCGCCAAGCACTTTGCCAGTTGTCCGTTGGTGCAACCCGAAATGCTATTTGCTTTCCGCGACGCACTGCGAGCGCGTTTTCCGACCATTCCAGAACCCAATTTATTTAATGCCAGAGAAATCATTTTACCTTGCCAGACTATTTTAACCCTTAAAACCCAAGCCAGTACGCAATCTTGGCAAACCGATTTACATTATGCAGTCCTAGAATTTGAATATGGCGAGACCAGCTTGCCCGAAGGTGATAAACGCGAGTTGGTGTCGTATCAAGATGGTGTTCTCGAGCGCATCAAACGCGATTTTGATATTGAACGCAACGCCGTTATGAGCCTCCAAGCCCTGAATTTTACCAAAGCCCCAGCCAATACCATTTCTAAGGTGCAGCACGCTTGGACTCTTGGCGCAGGACCACAGACCAACGATGCGTGGCTAGATTTCTTGAATCGTTTTGTACCGACTTTGCGAGAACTTGGCTGGCAAATTGTTGAAGATAAAACTTGGGCGTTTAAGATTGCACAGATTTCGGATTGGTACGGACAGGTAGACGATAAAAACGATTGGTTTGGACTCGAGCTAGGCGTAATTGTAGACGACAAGCAAATCAGCTTACTGCCGATTCTCAGTGGCATGATTGAACGTTTACCCAAAGACTTTACCTTAGAAAAACTGAAAGCCCTGCCCGATAAACACATTTTTTATGTGACCTTGCCCGATAAGCGAATGTTGGCGTTGCCCGCTTCTCGGGTGCGGGTGGTGCTTGGGGTGCTGTTAGAACTGTACTCGGAGCGTCCAAAAGGGGCATTGCGCTTAAGTATCTTTGATGCTGCCCGCTTGCTCGAGCTTCAAGAAGCCTTACAGGTGCGTTGGCACGGGGCGGATAGGCTGATTGAACTGGCACAAAAACTGCGTTCTTTTTCGGGGATTGCTGCCCTAAGCGCCCCAAAACAACTCGAGGCAACTTTGCGCCCGTATCAACTCGAGGGTGTGGCATGGTTGCAGTTCTTGCGCGAATACAACTTGGCGGGGGTGCTTGCCGACGACATGGGGCTTGGTAAAACCGTTCAGGCTTTAGCCCATTTGCTGCTCGAGCAACAAGCTGGACGCTTAAAACAACCGGCTTTGGTGGTCATGCCAACCAGTTTAGTCACCAATTGGCGACTCGAGACGGAGCGTTTTGCGCCAAGTCTAAAAGTGGCGATTCTGCATGGACAATCACGGGACTATGCTGCCATCGAAGGGGCGGATTTAATCCTCACGACCTACCCGATTTTGCTGCGTGACTTTGACAAGCTCAAGAAAAAGAAATTCCACACGATTATCTTGGATGAAGCCCAGTACATTAAAAATGCCAAGAGCAGCACCGCCCAAGCTGCCAGTGCCTTAAAAGCTGAGAACCGTTTGTGTTTGACGGGTACACCGCTCGAGAATCACCTTGGCGAACTCTGGAGTATTTACAATTTTTTAATGCCCGGTTTTTTAGGTGACGACACCAATTTTAAGCAAACCTACCGTAACCCGATCGAAAAAGGCGGCGATACGCACCGCCGTGATGTGCTGGCAAGGCGAATCAAACCATTTTTATTGCGCCGCACCAAACAAGAAGTCGCCAAAGAACTGCCCGAAAAAACCGAAATTATTGTGCCGTTAGAACTCCAAGGCACACAACGCGACCTGTACGAAACAATTCGTGTGGCGGTGTCTGAACGCATCCGCGAAGAAGTGGCGAGTAAAGGTTTAGCCCGTTCGCAAATTGTGGTCTTAGACGCGCTCTTAAAACTGCGTCAAGCCTGTTGCGACCCGCGCTTAGTCAAACTCGAGCAAGCCAAATCTGTTAAACACAACACCAAACTTGAATGGCTCGAGGAGAATTTACCGCCCTTAATTGAAGATGGGCGAAAAGTCTTACTCTTTAGTGCCTTTGCTTCTTTACTTGGGAATCTCGAGGAAACATTGACTGGCATGGGCATACTGTATTCAAAATTAACAGGGCAAACCAAAGACCGTCCAAAACAAATCAATGCCTTTCAAAACGGTGAAACCAGTGTCTTTTTAATCAGCTTAAAAGCCGGTGGGGTGGGCTTAAATTTAACGGCTGCCGACACCGTGATTCATTTTGACCCATGGTGGAATCCGGCTGCCGAAAACCAAGCCACCGACCGCGCCCACCGTATTGGGCAAACCAAAAAAGTCTTTGTCTATAAGTTAATCACCCAAGGCAGCTTAGAGCAAAAAATTCTGGAACTCCAGCAACGCAAAGCCGAACTTGCCAAGGGTATTCTCGAGGGTGGTTTAAGCAGTGCCGTAGCATTGACCCAAGATGACCTAAATCAGTTGCTTGCGCCACTCGAATGAACTGTTACACTACCCTTGATGATTCGTTTAATTTTAACCGATGTGGACGGTACGCTGATTGGCGAGGGGTCGCGTATCCATCCTAGGGTACTGACAGCCCTCGAGACAGCCCGCAGCGCTGGTATTTACTTGGGTATCTGTACTGGCAGACCAGAGTACAGTCTGGCTCGAGACTACGCCAAAATCGTTTCTGAGTTTGGGGTGCATATTTTCCAGAACGGGGCGCACGCTGGAAAACTGGGTGGCATAGTGGTGCATCAGAGTTTGCTGCCTCGAGCAGCCTTTCTTGAATTGGTGCAGTTTTCTCGGCAATCTGGAATTGCTTTGGAGGTTTACACCGCCTCAAATTGTTTTGCCGAAGTGCAAACCGAAATCAGTCTCGAGCATCAGCGGTTAATTCAATTGGCGGTGACCCAAACCGATGTGCTACAAATCCCAGAGCCGATTATTCGGGTGCAATGGGTAGTGACTCCTCACCAATATCCGATTGTTGAAGCTGCGATGCAAAACATGACTGGAATTTCGTACTCGAGTGCGGGGACACCAGATTTACCAAACCATGTCTACACCAGTGTCACTCGAATGGGAACAAATAAACTCGAGGCAGCCGCAGCTGTGGCAGATTATTACGGTATAACCCTAAATGAAGTGATGATGGTGGGTGATGGCGAAAATGACCTCGAGATTTTGGCAGGGGTGGGGTACGGGGTAGCCATGAGCAACGCCACACCTCGGGTTCAAGAAACCGCTCGAACGGTGGTCGGGCATGTCAACGACGGCGGACTTGCCGATGCGATTGCAATTGCCCTCGAGACTTGGTAACAGACTCAGGGCTGGCTCTAGGCAGTTCGGGCTTTTTCTGCTACAGTTCTCGGCTGTGAAGGCTTGCGTATTTGTATCACAAAAATCTTAGACTTCAGTTCCGCACCCCACTTATTTTGAGGCGGGTGTTTATTTTTTATCCCCATTCAATCCTGAAAGCCCAAATTTTAAGTGGCTTCCAGACACAAAAAGGAGTACCACCCGTGAAAAAAGAAGATTTTACCCCCGGAGATCGCGTTGTATTACCACCTTACGGCGTGGGCGTGGTTTCGGATATTCAGACCAAAAAAATAGCTGGACTGCAAAATAGTTACTACCAAGTGGATTTTCCCAATGGCTCGAGCCGCGCTTTTGTGCCTGTGGCTTCACCTAGCAGCGTTGGTTTACGCCCAGCCTTATCCGAAACCGAGTTACCTGAAATCATGAGCCGCTTAAAAACCGGCAAGGTTTCATTGCCACGTCAATGGGCAGCCCGTCATCGTAAAGTCACCGAAATTCTTGCCAGTGGCGACCCGTACCGTATTGCTAACCTAGCTGCCGAACTGCGCCGTTGGGATGATGAACGCGGCTTACCAGACTTAGACCGTCAGGCTTATGCCCGTTCGATTAAACTTTTATCCGAAGAAATCTCGGAAGTCATGAGCAGCGACCCCAAAGAAATTAAATCCATGCTCGAGAGTGCTTGGGACGGCAGTAAAAAAGTCAATTAAAATCAAAGAGGAAATAGAAAGGAGAAAAAGGTCAATTTGCGTTTTTCTCCTATTCTTTTTAACCCTGAGCGCGTAAAGTGCATGGTATGAAACGATTCCTGGTTTTTGCGTTGTTTTGTTGTGGCTTGGCTTTGGCACTTGATGTTGGCTCGAGTCCAGTCTTACCCAAAAGTTTAACCGATAGTTTTGGCAACACCCATACCTTACAAAAAAATACTTGGAAGGTCTTTTTTTTCTACCCAAGGGCTGCCTCGAGTGGTTGCACTGCCCAGAATATCGAATACACCAAGTTCTATCCCGACTTTATCAAAGCCAGTACCCAAGTTTTTGGAGTCTCGAGCGATGATGCCAAAGCCCAATGTGCTTTTGTGGCAAATAGTAAACTCAAAGTGCCGCAAATTCCCAATGCCACCAATACACTCGGTAAAACCTTTGAAGTCGTGCCGCTTTTTGGAATGCTCTCGAGGGACACCTTTATTGTATCACCCGATGGAGAGGTTGCTGCCATCAGGCGCGGTGTGAATGCTGTTTCTGACGCATCCGAGGCACTTAAATTTATTCAAGGCAACGGCAATTGCAAAGCCCTAACCAGTGGCATGAACAGTTGCAAATAGATTTATTGTTTAAGTTTTGCGCTGCTGCTGCGTATCATTAAATCTGGGTAAATCAGCACACAACGTGGTTTTTTGCCTTCGATTTGCTCGAGCAGTAGGGTCGCGGCTTCTCGTCCGATGCGCTCTAAGGGCTGATGGACACTGGTTAGTGCCGCACTCTGAAAGCCCTCGAGTTGCAGGTCATCAAAGCCGGTCACACTGATGTCTTGGGGGACACGCAGCCCAGCGTCTTCGATGGCTTGAATTGCACCGATTGCCATTTCGTCCGAAGCACAGACCAAAGCACTAAAGGCTTGTTTTTGACGCAAAGATGTGGAAATAGTGCGGTATGCACCCAATTCGGTAAAACGACCATCGAGTACCAATTGTGGATTAAACTCTAAGCCCGCTTCGGTTAAGCCTTCTTTGTACGAGTCAAGCCGAGCTTGGGCATCTATACCAATTGGTGTACCCGTCAGATGAGCGATTTGCTTATGTCCTAGTTTAGCGATATGGCGCATGACTTCAATCATGCCAAAGCGATTCTCGAGTTCGACACTGGCAATTTGTGCGTTTGGTGCGCCTAAACCAATCACCGTAAAAGGAATTTTGCGGCGTTGTAATTCGTTGGGGCGGGCATCGGCTAAGTGAATCCCCGGAATGATAATCCCCGCAAAATGACCCTCGAGCAATTCGGAATCATTACGGATGATATGCACTGCGTAACCACTATCAAGTAAAGCCGTTTGAATCGCATCCACCAACAAGGTGTAATACGGGTTGCGAAGACTGGTGTCCGAAAAACGAGTAATACCGACCACGCTGCGTGTTCCACGAGCCAATTGCCGAGCGCCAAGGTCTGGACGATAACCAAGCCGAGCCACCAATTCAAGGATTGCATGGCGTGTTTCGGGGTTGACTCCAGTGCGGTCATTCAGCGCCCTCGAGACTGTTCCAGTCGAAACACCAGCCGCTTTTGCAATATCATGAATGGTTAATTTTGTGGTCATTCTAGCTCCCAAACAGCAAGGTTGTTGACCCGCACAGTACCATTTTTGGCGTATAACTCGAGGGACGTGCTTGGGCTAAAAAAAACCAAGTCAGTCAGCACAATTTCGCCATCCTGCACAAAAACCTCGAGTGAGCAACGGTCTATAAAAATATGGAGTTTCAAAGTACCTTGTTCTACCAGTTTGGCATGGTGTCGCCCCGAAAAATTAGCATGAAAATCGGTCTGTTCGGTTTGGTTGCGAAGCACAAAAACTTCTTGGCTGGTGCTGTCATAGGCAATTTTTAAGTCTTGACCAAGCACAAAACCAAATTCTTGGGCTGTCTCGAGGCTAAATTCTGCTTGTATTTCGAGACACCTGCCACCGATTGGCAAGGCTCGAGTTTCGTTCGCTAGTCGAAAATTCTGGGCTTGAAAACAATCGGTTCTTAATTTCTCGAGTTCTGGAATGGGTTGTTGAACTAAGTCAATGCCGTGCGAAGTGCGTTTTAAGCTCAGTTCTCGTGGGATGCTCATTGCGCCGCGCCAAGGACTGGTTGGGGTGAGGGCGGCATATTCCCAGTTGTTCATCCAAGCTAACCAAACGGTGCGCGGCTCGAGGTTGGCAAAACTCAGGGCTGCATAAAAATCCTTGCCATAATCTAGCCATTTGGTTTTGATCGAATCTGCTACAAATTGTGTACCATCAAATTGTCCAATAAAATACTGCCCTGCCGAACCACCATGTTGTCCGCCAGCACCAATGTCTACTTTTAGCACCCAGTGCTGTGTTCCCTCGAGTGGCAGGGCAAATAGGTCTGGGACTTCCCAAATCCCGCCAACTGCCCCTGCTGGACCAAATTCGCTTTTGTATTCCCAGTTTTTCAGGTCACTCGAGTTATAAAAAAGCACTTTATGTTCGTCGGGCAGCACCACCAGCATGATAAAGCGCTGGGTTGGTTCATGCCAGAACACTTTTGGGTCTCTAAAATCGGCTTTACCAATGTCCAGCACTGGATTACCTGCGTACTGCGTCCATGTTCGCCCAAGGTCGGTGCTATACGCCAAGTGCTGTGTCTGAAGTGGTTTGATGGTGTGGTGGGCTGTGAATAGGGCAATCAGGGCATTCAAACCATACCCACTGGCATTTTGTTTATCCACCAGCACGGAGCCTGAAAAAGCCATGATGCCATTTTCAAAAGGAATCGCCATTGGTAATTCTGTCCAAGTGATTAAATCTGGGCTGACCGCATGACCCCAACCGATGTTACCGGGCGTATTGGCAAGCGGATTGTGTTGATAAAAAAGATGGTACTCGCCGTTTAAGAAGACCAAACCGTTGGGGTCGTTAATCCAATTTTTTTGAGTTGTAAAATGAAATTTTGGACGATTCATAAGTACCTTGGGAGGAAGGAGAAATAAAAGCCGTTTTCCTCCTTCCTCTTTCCTCTTTTCTCTAGCCTTTCACGCTTCCAGCCAACAAACCACGCACAAAATACTGTTGGAAACCAATAAAAACCACCAAAGGAATAAACATTGAAACAAATGCACCAGCCGTTAAAAGTTGCCAATTGGTGGCGTATGTGCCAATCATGTCTAAAATACGTTGTGGTAAAACAGTTCGGCTTGGATCATTGCCTAAAAAGATTAATGGAATAAGCACTCCATTCCAAACCCATAAAAATTGAAAAATTGCAAAAGAAGCAAAAGCTGGCATAGACAGAGGCACAACCAATTTACTAAAAATAACAGGATGAGAAGCACCGTCTACCACAGCAGATTCAAAGACTTCTTTGGGGAGCGTAACAATGTAATTGTATAAAAGGTAAGTGGCAAGCGGTAATCCAAAGCCAGTGTTGGCTAACCAAACCCCAAGAAAAGTTCCATTTAAGCCTAAGCCCCGATAATCTCGTAAAATGGGAATCAATGACATTTGTAAAGGCACAACCAATAATGCCACTAGCATCATAAACAAGAACTTACGCCCCGGAAAACTCATCCAAGCAAACGCATAGGCGGCGATAGCTGCTAAAAAAATCGGAATAACTGTGCTAGGCACTGCCATAATGACTGTATTCACAATTGCTTGATTAAGGTTGATTGTAGCGGCAGTGTTACTGGTTGCACCATCGCCTGGACTGAGAACTGCTGTGTAATTTTGTAAAGTAAAATTAAATTGTCCTTTGGTGAAGACTTCCCACCAACCACTGCTCGAGGTGTCATCTGGAATCCTGAACGATGTGACCAACAATCCAAAAGTCGGAATTGTCCAGAGTAACCCTAGAAAAATCAAGATGCCATAAATAACAATTTGTGAACTTAAACTTTGTTTGTGCGCGACCATAAAAGCTCCTTAGGGACTCGAGAAAAGCAGAAAACAACAATCTAAATGTAGCCCTTTAGCCGTTTTGCTAAAACCCTTTGGCGTTCTGCCCGAAATCACGAATGTTGTAATAAACCACTGGTAACACTGTGATCAATAAAACCACTGCAATAGCTGAACCACGTCCATAATCAGAATTACGAAACATCTGCACGTATTGTTCATTGGCAATAACTTGAGTACCAAAATTACCACCAGTCATACCGAAAACAATATCAAAGACCTTTAAGGTAAAAATAACAATTGTGGTACTGACTGAAATGACCGTGATTTGAATGTAAGGCAATGTAATTTTGAAAAAACTTTGTAATTCACTTGCACCATCAATTCGGGCAGCCTCGAGTAATTCTGATGGAATACCTTTAATTGCCGCCGAAAAAACCACCAAGGCAAACCCTGTTTGCATCCAAATCAGAATCACAATCAGTAAGTAAGTATTCAAAGGTCTTTGGTTTAACCACGGTATGGGACTACCGCCAAGGGTAACGTTTACGGCGTTTAGTAAACCAACTTGTTCCGTACCAGGGGCAAAAGCATACACCAATCTCCAAATCACGGCTGCGCCAATCATACTGATTGCCATTGGTAAAAACACCGATGCTTTCATCAGCACTTCAAATTTGGGGTGGGTTCGGTCAGCAAGTGCGGCAATCAGAAGCCCCAAAACCACACTCAGTCCACCCCCAACAATAATCCAGACTAAATTATTCTTAAAACTCTCGAGCATATTAGGACTGGTAAACGCATAAATATAATTGTCAATACCCACAAATTTCGTTGAATCGTCATTGAATAAACTCAGGTAAATGGTTCGGATGGTGGGCAACAATAAATAATAAAAAACCATTGCTAGGGCAGGCAAGGCAAAAACCCAAGGCATGATTTTTTGTCGCCATTTTTCATTTAATAAATCCACTATTGAACTGGTTAGTACAAATAATAACCAGACACCACCAATACCCCAGAGTAAAGAAACTGCAAAAATAATCCAAGCATTGGCTGTACCTTCACGCAAAAACAAGAACACATAATAATAAATCACCAAGGTGACAGCCAAAACAGCACTTAAACCAAGCAGCTTTGGGGTGTTGTTGGCAGGTTGAGGACGGGCTGAGGTCATAAATTCTCCTTTTAGATGTCCTAAAAATACCACAGGACGAGGGTGTAACCCCTCGTCCTGATTTTATGCTTTACTTCTTGTAAGCAGCGTCAATGTTCTTTAAGACGGTGTCAAGGTCTGTACCAGTAACCCAATCGGTTGTTCCCTTCCAGAAGGCTTGGTTGACTGCACTTGGCATGGCATCTGAAGCATCAAAACGGGCGGCTTTTGCACCTAGAATAGCATTGGCAAACTCAGCCTCGAGTTTGGTTGGGTAGAGTTTAGCATTTTGGTCTTTGTGAGGGAATAAACCGCCACCTTGCTTGATCCAAGGGTCAGCCGAAGCGCCAGTTGCTAAGAAGGACATAAACTTCTCGACTTCTGGGCGGTTCTTGCCTTTGAACATCACAAATTGGTCGCCGCCAACCAGTGCGGTTTGCGGCAATTTGGTGTTGATCATTGGCAGAACAAACACACCAACGTTAGCGTCTAAGTTCTTTTGGATGCTGTCCTGCATGAAGGCTGTGGCAAAGCTACCCTGCATATGTAACCAGCATTGGGTTGGGTTGCTGAATAACCCTTGAGCCGATGGAATAAAGTTGGTCGCAGCGATATTGGCGCGTCCACCGTAGACAGCTTTGGGGTTACTCCAGATGCTATCCACAACTTGGAAGGCGTTCTTGACAGCAGCCGAACTAAACTTAACATCATTGGTGATCCATTGGTCATACACACTGGCTGGTTGGGTGCGGAGCATGATGTTTTCGATCCAGTCAGTGGCAACCCAACCGGTTGCGCCGCCGGATTCCATACCAACACACCACGGTGAGGCTTTGGAGCTTTCCATGGCTTTGGTCATGGCTTGGAGTTCGACCCAAGTCTTTGGCACTTTGTAACCAGCCGCTTCAAAGGCTGGCTTGTTGTAGAAGACTAAACCTTTGACATTGACACGGTGGAAAACACCGTAGATTTTCTTGTCGTTGCCGCGTCCAAGGTCGCCCCAAGCTGGAGCGTAATTCTTCTTGATTTGCGCCAAAGTCAAACCATTGACTGGAGCAAGGACACCTTTAGCAGCCAAGTCTTTCATCACACCAGGTTGTGGCAGCGCCGTAATATCTGGGTAGTCGCCGCTTTGAACACGGACATTCAAAACTGTATTGAAATCAGCACTGCTGGCGTAGTTGACTTTAATGCCAGGATTTTTGGCTTCAAAGGCGTTAATCACAGCTTGGAAGGTTTTAGCTTCTTCGCCGCCAAAAGCACCGAGGATGCTAATGGTTTTTGTACCTTGTGCAAGGGCGAGAGTGAGTGGCAAGACTGCCATACCAGCGAGTACCATATACCGTTTTTTCACAAAAACCTCCAAAGAACCTTTATAACTAGGCGTTCTCGAGTCTTCATCAGTCTGGCTTATTGTGCTTAAAACATCAGATTTTTAAGCAAAACAACGTGGCGTTGACTTGTGAAACGAATTATCGAAAGCGTTTACAAAATATACCGTAAGCGCTTACGATTGTCAATAGCTCGGCAAGACCAACACTTATGTTAATGGTGACGGCTGACTTTTTCCAATTAAAAATACTCAAAAGATGTGTCTGGAACAATAATAATTACTCAGAATTTTCTTTGCCAACACTTGGCATCAGTAACCAAGCAACCGCATAGGCAATAATCCCCACACCGCCAAATATGGCTAAAAACAACATTGCAATTCGCACAAGACTGACATCGAATTTGTAATACTTGGCAAGACCAGCACAAACACCAGCTAGCAAACGCTCTTTGACAGGGCGCAGTAACCCATTGACCAGTGGCAGCACTTCAGGCTCGAGGTCAGCTGCGACATTGGGCAGAATAAAAATAGCTGCCAGATAAGCAAAAACAATCAAACCGAGTAACTGGGGTAAAATCGCACCAGACAGCAATAAAACCAGTAATCCACCACGCAACCAAAGCGGATGAATCCCACTGTACCAAGCTAAACCACTGATGACCCCAGCGATTACTCGGTCTCTTTTGAATTTATACCAACGTTTTTCCATAAGTGTTACTACGAGGCTTGGTCGGCTCGAGTTCCCAGAGGGGAGGTAAAAGGCAAAAGGCGAAGGTAAAAACTGTAACCCTTTGACCCTCAAAGCCCATAGCCGTCCTACGAATTTGCAAGGCTGAGCATGGTTCTTGCCAATACCTCGACTCCTCTGGCAATATCTTCGGGCGTAGCGTACTCATCGGGGCGATGCGAAACTCCAGCGCGGCAGGGAATAAAAATCATTGCCATTGGGGTAATTCGAGCCATAAACAACGAATCGTGGTACGCCCTCGAGACCATTTCTAGGCTCGAGAGGTTCATG
>JAYWHB010000806.1:0-5588 GCA_043777915.1 Deinococcales bacterium | reverse complement strand
TGCCTTGTACGCCCGTGACAACATTAGCGAATACTGGATTCTCAATCTCGAGGAAAATCAACTCGAGGTTTACCGCGACCCAATAGGGGAGAGCTACCAAACAAAACTGATTTTTCACATCGGGCAGATGGCAACCTGTTTGGCTTTTCCAGATGACGCTATTGATTGGTTCTCGGGTTTAGAAAACATAGGAGGTTAAAGATGACGGCTCTACTTGAACGATTCCAAGAAACAACAGTCTCGAGTCCAAAAAAATCGGATTCATACTGGTTTCATGTGACCTCCCAAATGTTTGACCAGATGATAGATACTGGTGTGATAGACAATGAATCTCGAGTTGAACTGCTCGACGGATATTTAGTGGAGATTGAAGAAATGAAGCCAGCCCATGTGAACCGAACCATTGATTTAACTGAGCGTTTAGTGATGCAATTTTCGAGTAAAGCCCAAGTTTCTTGTCAAAACTCAATTGAACTACCCCAAGATGGTAGACCTCAACCTGATTTTGCCATACTTCGTCGTGACCGTCCAAAAGGTGGTTATGCACACCCCGAAGATGTCTATTTAATCATTGAAGTTTCTGATACCAGTTTGCAAAAAGACCGCGATTGGAAAACCATGATTTATGCTAGGGACGGGATTAACGAATACTGGATTCTGAACTTAAAAACCAATCAACTCGAGGTCTACCGTGACCCTGAAGAAGCGCGTTACACCACGACTTTTGTTCTCAAATCTGGACAACTTGCTACCTGTTTGGCGTTTCCAGATGACCAAATAGATTGGTTCTCGGGTTTAGAAGCTACTCTCGAGTCTTAAAGACAATGGCGTTTGGCACGGCTCGTCCGATACGCCCACCAACTGCGCCACCAGCCAAGACCATCTGAGCGCTTGTGCCACTGTCTAAACGGATGGCTTCTCGCAAGCCTTGTGCCAGTAACACCTTGGCAAAATCTTCGGGGGATGCAAACTCGAGCATGGCTAACACATAATTATTTTGGCTATCTATGCCGATTCCAATTTGGCGTGTGGGTCGCCATATTTCGCCACTCGAGTCAAAGCCTTCAGCTTGTGGGTTGACGGCAAAAACCCCATTTGCAATTAAACGCGGTCCGGCTGCCAGTGCGCCATTTACATTTTCCCAAGCTGGGTCGCCCCAAGTTAAACCCAGTGTGGCAGGGTCGTTTATTTTTCTCTCGAAACTCGGATTGGTTTTTGAATTAAAAGTCACACTAAATTGCCCATTTTTAGGAATAAACGCTTGGTCGTGTCGCTCGAGAATTTTGCCATTGGCAATGATAAAGGTGGTGAAGCCCAAGCCGCCAACGGGAACGAAACCATCGCCCATAAAAAAGGTTAAGTTCTGTGGATGCGGCGTAGGGCGAATCTGATTGATATTGGCTACGGTTGCCCCTAGGGTCAGAATCATTCTGGCTTTGGGGATTCCAAAAATCGTGCTGCTGTCCAAAAACCCAATTGTGGCGCGGTTGCCTCTGGAATAGGCTTGAATTGAACCATTAAACAGTAAATCCACGGCTTGCATACTGGCAGGGTCAAAGTAACCACCATTGACGGCAGCGACTGCACCGTTTGCAAACTCGAGCAGGGTTTTTGCTCCACCCCATGGGGCAGTCTGTACTTCTGGGCGGTACTTACTGGGGTCTAGCCGTACCAAATGCAGCTTGCTCAACCCAACGGGAATGATGTTGTAGGTCACGCCACTAGGCACAGCACCGACCAAAGGAATCGGGGACGCTAAATCGGCACTATCCACATACAATTCTTTGCCATTGGCGCTGACCTCGAGCCTCGAATTACTGGGTATTTCAGCTTCTAAAAGCGCATCATTGCCGCTTTTTAAGACCCGAACTCGAGACAAACTCTCTGAACCAACAGCTTGAAAACGTGGTTGGGTGGCTGTGTTCAAGAGTTTTACACGGAATTTAGAAGCGGTTTTCTCCAAGACAAAAAATTCGGCATTTCGGGCTAAAGCTAAGGTCACACGGCTCGAACGTCCTTTCAGGCTTTTTATCTCGAGAATCTGATTTAAGCCTGTAGCGGGCAAAGAGTTGCTTTCTGAACTAATTTGAATTCCAGATTCTTTTACACTGAGCGTGAAACCAAGCGGTTGTAAGCATTTCATTGGTACAAAAACAATGTTCTCTTTAAGAATAGGAGCGTTCCAGCCCTTCAATACTTCACCCGTTAAATCCACCCAGCCTTTTTCAGGTTGCCACTCGAGTTGTGATTTCAACTTAACTTCTTCATCCTCGAGTGTTTCTAGGGTTTGCATTCGGATTTTCCCGTCCAAACTCGAGGTGGCAACCACCACCCCAAAGCGCTCGAGCAGACCTAGAGGCACATATTCATCGAGTGGATTATCGGTACTAAACAAATCGGCTCGAGTTTCAAGCGGCGGGTCAAGTGGTAAGTCGTTTAGCAAAATCGGTGTGGCATAGGCACTCGAAGTCAGTGCTAACAAAGCAAAGAGTCGTTTCATTGGCTTTATTTTACGGCGCAACAATTTAAGTTACATCAGGTTTTTTCTCGAGGTCTTCTGGGCGTTTGGCGGTTTTGATTAAACTGGCAATCACACTGATGGCAAGAATACTGACGATGACTCCAAGTGATACGGCAGTGGGGATTTTGATGCTTTCGCCGAGAATCCATTTGGAGACATCTGGCATCAGCAGTTTCACACCGACGAAAGTAAGAATAACCGCGAGACCAGTCTTTAGGTAAACGAATCTGTCTACAATATCAGCCAAGAGGAAGTACAAGCTGCGTAAGCCTAGGATTGCCATGACATTGCTGGTAAAAACAATAAATGGGTCGGTGGTGATTGCAAAAATCGCAGGGATGCTGTCTACTGCAAAAATCAGGTCGGTAAATTCGATAAAGACCAGCACCAAGAACAGTGGGGTTGCCATGCGAACCCCGTTTTGAACGGTGAAGAATTTTTGACCATCGTAATCGTCGGAAATTTTGAAGAAGCGCCTGGCGAGTTTAATGACAGGGTTTTTGTCCATGTCAACGTGCGCTTCGGATTCTTTTTGGGTCAGCATTTTAATCCCTGTGTACAGCAGGAACACACCAAAGAAAATTAAAATCCAGTGGAATTCTTTGATTAAGGCAGAACCTAATCCAATCATTGTGCCACGCATGATAAGTGCGCCTAAAATTCCCCAGAATAAGATGCGGTGGCGGTATTCTGGGGGAACTTTGAAATAACTAAAAACCAGTACAAAAACAAAAATATTATCTACGGCTAGGCTGTACTCAACCACATAACCAGTCAGCCACTCAAAACCTTTTTGTTGTCCTTGCCAAATAAAAATAACGGCTGCAAAGGCTAAACCAAGCGTCACCCAAACAGTTGTCCAGATGGCGGCTTCTTTGACTGTAACCACATGGGCTTTACGATTAAAAACCCCTAAATCGAGTGCCAGCACCGCCAGCACACCAGCTAAAAACGCCACCCAGACCCAGAGTGGCACAACGATATTGGCAACAGCGTTTTCCATAAGAAACCCCTTTTCCCTATGAGTCTCGCTCTTTTATGCGCGCCGGAACGTGTTTTCCCCAAGAAAACAATCATTCGTACTGACGACCACGCAAACCCCGAAGACTCGAGGTGGCTACTCCCTCAATAACTTCGCCATTCTTCTAGGGATGGGCTTTGTTTGCAGTTACCAAAGAGACATTTTGTCATATAACCTAAAAATAATCAGTCTTAGACAGCATAAACCCAAGAAAGCACCAAGAGCAACGTTTTTTTTATTTATGTGTTGTCACCTCGAGTAGCACAACTAAATACAATCATCGTCAGCTTTGCAAAGAATCTGGGATTTCGCGGATGCCAGCAATAAAGTCTCTGTACCATGCACCACTGCTCTTTAAGCTGCGTTTTTGGGTGGCAAAATCCACATGGTACAAGCCAAAGCGTTTTTCAAACCCTTCTGCCCATTCAAAATTATCCATCAGCGACCAGTAAAAGTAGCCATGCAAGGGTACGCCGGCTTCAATTAGTTTGGCGCACTCGAGCAGGTGGGTTTGTAGGTAATGGGTGCGTTCGGGGTCGTGGACTGTGCCGTTTTCGTTGACAACATCGGGGTAGCTCGAGCCATTCTCAGTGATAAAAATACTGTTTGGCGAATAATCCCAATGAACTTTCTCGAGTTGCTGGTATAAGCCTTTTGGGTAAACTTCCCAACCAAAACCCGTGATTGGGTTGCCCCGAGCATCGTCGGGGATAATTTCTACAGGCATTCCCGCAAATTGCAGTAAAGCCGTAATGCCGTCTGGGGTGCTATTGCTTTTGGGAGCGCGAACCACATGACGCTGATAATAATTGATTCCTAAAAAATCGAGCGGTTGGGCAATACTGGGTAAATCATCTTGGAAATCTTCAGGCAAGGCGGGTATAAACATCTCGAGTTCTGAAGGGTAGGATTTACCAAAAATTGGGTCGGCAAAAAGTCGGTTCATCAGGGCATCCAAAGATTGTGCCGCAAATAAGTCGACGCTCGAGTCGGTGGCTGCTTCTATATAACTCATGGACAAGGCAATGCCGACGGGGGTGTTGCTGGATTCGCGGATTGCCCGAACTGCCAGACCATGTGCCACCAGTGCATGATGCGCCACGCGAAATGCCAAACTGAGGTCGGTGAGTCCGGGGGCGTGCTGACCCGTCACATGTCCAAGCATGCTGAAGACAAGCGGTTCGTTTAATGTCATGATGCCGGAAACTCGAGAACCAAATTGGCTCGAGATGAGGTGTGCATACTCGGCAAAACGCAAGGTCGTGTCCCGATTTGCCCAACCGCCATGTCCGTTGGTATCGCGTTTATCTTCTAAGGCTTGAGGTAAATCCCAGTGGTACAAGGTCAGCCACGGCGCAATTCCAGCCTCGAGCAATGTGTCTATGAGTTTGTCGTAAAATTCCAGTCCTTTTTGGTTGGGCTTGCCTTTGCCTTCGGGTTGAACTCGAGACCAAGCAACGCTAAAACGGTAAGCATTTGTGCCAAGTTGCTGCATCAGGCGCACATCGTCACGGTAAAGATGGTAATGGTTACAGGCAACATCGGCGTTATCGTTGTTCAAAATTTTGCTTTTTCGGTGGGCAAAAGTATCCCAAATCGAAATGCCTTTCCCATCTTCAAAAGCTGCCCCTTCGATTTGATAAGCAGCCGTTGCCGTACCCCATAAGAAATTGGCTGGAAAGAGTGAACGGGTTTTCATGAATTGGATTGTACCTCGAGCCAATACGTGGTTTGTACCTCGAGCCAATATGTGGTTTGTACCTCGAGCCAATGATTGAATTGTACTCGAGCCAGTAACTATCTTTGGGTGCTTCATGTACATCCGCACCTCACCGCAAGCAGTATGCTAAGGGCTATGAAACGCCCGAACATTTGGGTTGTGTTGTTGATCGCTTTGGCACTGGTGTTGCTTATCAGTGTTAATTTGCGTTCAAACACATCGGCGGCTGACCCCGAAATCAGTGTTTTTGCTGCTAGTGTTAAAGCCAAAGCCGTCAGCAGTGTGGTGATTGGACGCGCCAGCAACAATTTAATCGAACTCGAGTA
>JAYWHB010000805.1:0-5592 GCA_043777915.1 Deinococcales bacterium | reverse complement strand
GATTAATTTCAATTCTTTTGAACTTCAAATCAGGAGCAAATTCAAGGACACTGATTGTTGCCTCTTCTATTTCTTTGATAGAGACATTCTGCTTGTCTGCTGTCCAGCTAACAAAAATCATCACTTCGTTCATTACACGATTATAGCAAATATTGATGTACAATCATAAGTATGACTTTACACGTACCAATACACCTCGAACAAAAACTTAAAGACGCTTCGGTGGTGCATGGCAAAACCGAACAGCAAATGCTTGAGGAACTTTTGGCACAGGCATTATCCGTCGTAAAACCGCGACGTTCTTGGGTTGGGCTTGGAGCATCAGGTATTGGGGATTTATCTGAACGTATAGATGAATTACTCTTTGCTGACCGAGTTCCTGAGCGTTCCACATGATTTTATGCGATTCGGGGGCATTGGTCGCTTTGGCTGACCGCACTGATAAGCACCATGAGGCTGTTCGTGCCTTTGCCTCAGCAGATTTTTTGATTCCCTCAACGGTACTTTGTGAAGTAGATTATTTCTTGACCAAGTATCTTGGTGATGAAGTCGCTAAGTCATTTCTCGAGGAAGTCACTACAAATAATGAATTATTGGTTTTTGATGCCATAGATTTAGCTCGAGTCAACCAAATTAGACGACAGTACAACGATTTACCACTTGGGTTTGTTGATGCCAGCGTTATTGCACTGGCAGAACGTTACCGCATTCAACAAATTTTAACCATAGACCGTCGGCACTTCTTGGCAATCAAGTCGTTGCATTTTGGACATTTTGAGTTATTGCCATAAAACTTACTCGAGAATCTGATACGCACTCGTCGTCAAGAACTCCGCAAATACCTCTGCGGTCGTGTCTGCCCTAAACTGCCCGAGGTTTGCCATAATCGTCGCCAAATTCTCGAGTCACCACACTGCCACCCTCGAGTTCACTTTCTTCATTCAAGCCTAGTACACTTAATCCTATGCGTTTTGTGATTGTTTCTGGGCGAAGTGGGGCAGGTAAAACCACGGCACTGCAAGCCCTCGAGGAATTTGGTTATTTTGTGACCGATAATCTGCCGCCGATGCTCTGGACAGCACTGCTGACGGGTTGTGTGGCTCGAGGCTTAGAGCGAGTAGCCGTGGTCACGGATGCCCGAACGCGCCATTTTTTGTCTGACCTCGAGATGGCGTTTGCGATCACCCAAACTTCGGTACAACCAGAATTGGTCTTTTTAGACGCTGATGATGATGTGCTAGTGCGGCGCTATGGTTTGACGCGACGCGCTCATCCGCTTGGCGAACCAACATTATTGGGCGATTTTCGTGAGGAACGTCGGGTTCTCGAGGGCTTACGAGAACGAGCCGACACCGTGATTGACACTTCTAACCTAAAAGCCAGAGATTTAATTGAACGTTTACGAAATTTATACGGCGACCCTAGCCAAAAATTTATGGTCACGCTCTTTAGTTTTGGTTTTAAGCACGGTGCGCCAACCGATGCCGATTTGGTGGTGGATGCCCGCAGTTTGCCCAATCCGTATTGGGATGCCAGCTTAAAACACCGCAGTGGTCTCGAGTCGGATGTCGCTAAACATATTTTTACCTCCGACGGCACAGCTTTTTTTAATGAATTGCGTGAATTTGTGAAACTCAATCTCGAACGCGCCAAAGCCAGTGGGCGTTCCAATTACAGTGTGGCGGTTGGTTGCACTGGAGGCTACCATCGCAGTGTCGCCGTGATCGAAAGTCTGGCACGGGATTTCTCGAGTCAGTACGCCCTGCAAACCGAACACCGTGATATTGAACGGGCTGAGGGCGGGGCATGAAAAGTTATTTTTTTGGCATCTGGCGCTGGCTGATTCCGGGCTTACGAGTCAAACGCTTTGTGGTGCTGATTTTACTGGGACTAATTACGCTGGTCTTGGCATTTGTGGCTTGGGCGCGGGTTGGTCCTGAGCGCAATAATTTTATCAATTGGACAGCACGCTTAATCGAAACATCCGAAAATCTTGGTTTAGGGCGTTGGGGTTTAATGGCGCTTGGTTTTTTTGGTGGATTGCTGCTTGGAGTGATTGGTATTCTTGGCTTAAACCGCAGTTTATTATTGGCGGTTGGCTCGAGTCCAAGAGAAACCGTGGATATTATTTTTCGGCGGCGAGCATTAACCAGAGGTCCACGAATCGTGGCTTTGGGCGGTGGCACCGGCTTAAGCAATTTGCTGTCAGGCTTAAAAGGATTTACCAGCAATATTACGGCAATTGTGGCAGTCACCGATGATGGTGGCTCGAGTGGGCGCTTGCGGGCGGGTCTCGAGATGCCTGCCCCCGGTGATTTGACCGATTGTTACGCGGCACTGTCTGACAGCCCGCTCTTAAAAGAACTCTTGACCCACCGTTTTACCCGTGGGGATATTAGCGGTCATACTTTTGGTAATTTGCTGATTGCCACACTCGCAGAACATCGTCAAGATTTTGCCCAAGCCACCCAAGCAGTCAATGAAATCCTTGATGTGCGTGGCACAGTCCTGCCCGCCAGTCTCGAGCCAGCCGTACTGGTGGCACTTTTAGAAGATGGCACAACCATACGCGGCGAAAGCACCCTAGGCAAAGACCGCAAAAACCGCAAAATAGACCGAATGATGCTCGGGCCAAATCATTTAACCGCCCCAAAAGCGGCAATCGAGGCAATTCAAAACGCCGAAGTGATTTTAATTGGACCGGGCAGTTTATACACCAGTTTAGTACCAACTTTGCTTGTACCAGACTTAAAAACCGCAATTAAAAAATCTAGGGCAAAGCTACTTTACATTTCTAATATCATGACCGAACCCGGCGAAACTGATACCATGAGCCTACTCGAGCATCTGCATGTGATTATTCAGCACTTACAACGCACCCCCGATGCCGTTCTAACCAACAATGCCAGTATTCACCCCAGCACCTTAGCCCAGTACGCAAAGGTTGGCGCTAAGCCTGTCAAGCAAGACATAGATGCGGTGCGAATGCGCGGTGTGCAAGTGATTCAAACCAACCTCTCCAAAGGTGGTCAAGCCCAACACAATGCCACACGCCTTGCTCGAGCCATCATGACCTATGCCGCCAAATCCCGAATTCGCAACCCCTTAAGTTTCTATTTTGATTGACTATTATATCGTCCTACAGGGCAGACACAGGGGTCTGCCCCTACGAACTACAAATGCGTCACTGATACGAAAAGTTAAAAAATTGCCGAAACTATCAACTTTTAGTCCTTTTCCTTTCGCCTTTTGCCCTTCGCCTGCTTTTCGCCCTTTCCCCTTTTCCCCTTTTCCCCTAGAATACCTTCATGCAGCGTTCTGAATTGGTGAAATGGCTTGATTCGTACCTCGAGATTGCAAAAATCCCTGATGGCAGCCTGAATGGTTTGCAATTTGAGGGTTCTGAAACTGTGACCCGAATTGCTTGTGCGGTGGACTCGAGCCTTGCCACAATCGAAGCGGCGGTTGAATCTGGGGCAGATTTTTTAATTGTCCATCATGGTTGGTTCTGGAAAAATGTGCAGCCGATTGTCGGACCTCTGGCGAAACGGGTCAAGGCGGCGGCGGCTGGCAACCTCAATTTGTATGTCTCGCATTTGCCTTTGGACGCTCACCCCGAAGTGGGCAACAACATTCAATTGGCAAAATTACTATCCTTAAAAAACATTGAGCCGTTTGGCTTGGATAAGAACCTCAGCCTTGGCTTTCAAGGGCAGTTGCCCGTGCCGCTTAGTTTACAAGACCTTGCTGATACGATTCAAAAAATCACGGGTGAAATCTGCTTGGTTCACGCTGGTGGAAACGCGATGGTCTCGAGTATCGGGATTATTAGTGGCGGCGCGGCTGGCTTTGTAGACCAAGCTGCGAAAGCTGGCTTAGACTGCTTTATTACAGGCGAACCAAGCCATGCCAATTTCCCAGATGCTTTTGAATACGGGATTAACGCGATTTTTTGTGGACATTACGAATCTGAGGTTTTTGGGGTCAAAGCCCTAAGTATTAAACTCGAGGATACTTTTAGCATCCCGTGGCAGTTCCTACACTTACCAAGTGGCTTATAATCACCAGAATTTCCAGAATGGTTTTTTCATAAAACTTACTTCTTGCAAAACACACGGCTCGAGTTGGATAGTCTGCTCGAGTCGCGTTAATTCACTCCGTACTCTTGTTAAACCATGTGCAGGGTACTTTATATCACTGTTGGTACTCAAATCTTCTCGAGTAATCGTCTCGAGGGCTTGGATTTTGAGGACAAAACTGCCATTTTGAAAAGGCAGTGCCAGACTCGAGACAAAAGTCTGCCCTGTTGGTTTGGCTGGCGCAACCATTGTCAATCGTATCCCCGCTATCCCTGCAATGGATTTTACTTCTAAATCAAGTACCTCGGCATTCTGAGTTTTGGCGGCTCGAGTGTAATAGTCCCGTAAGCCTACCAAATCCGATAAGCCCACTGGAATATCGGGTTTGGTAGCAAAAGCGCGAAGCTCAAGGACATCATTAAAACCATTAAGCCAGAGTTTGCGGCTTGAATCATTCCTGCGGAGCATCAAGCCAGACTCGTCTATTTTTAGGTTTTTAGTGACAAATGCACTCACAACTCGAGTATAACTAAAAGCATGAAAGTCAAAGTTCTCTTTTTTGCCCAACACCGCCGTATAGCAGGTGTTTCCGAAACTGATTTTACTGCTCCAGATGGCTCGAGTGTCCAAGTCGTCTCGAGTTTAATTGCGGCTCAGTTCAGCCTCGAGTTACGCGGCAGCATGATTGCAGTCAACGATGCCTACGCAGCCCCAGAACAAGTCCTCAATGATGGTGATACACTGGCGTTTATTCCGCCAGTTTCTGGCGGCTCGAGTGATGATGTTTTTCTGATTACTGACCAAGCCTTAAACCTCGAGCAACTGCATTCACACTTAACCAAAGCCGAATGGGGCGGACAAGCCATGTTTACGGGCAGCACCCGAAGCCCAAACAAAGGCGAAATCATTGTGCATCTCGAGTACGAAGCCTATCCTGCGTTTTGTTTAGCCGAGATGAAGCGCATTGCTTTGGAGGCTCGAGAACAATTTGAACTTGGAAAAATTGTTCTAGCACACCGCACAGGCACGGTCTTACCTGCCCAAGTCTCAATTTTTATTGGGGCGGCAAGTCCTCACCGTCGCGCCTGTCTCGAGGCTATCCCGTGGATGCTGGATGAAGCCAAGAAGCGCTTGCCAGTTTGGAAACTCGAGATTACCAGTTCTGGAGAGCGTTGGGTAGAAGGTAGCACCTCCGCACCAACACTATGAAACCTGAGAATCTACTCGAGCAACACGGGTTTTTCGATACCCTCGAGCCAGCCATAAGTCTTGCTAATGCAGTATTCGTTGGCAAAAAATATGTGGTGCGAATTGCCCAACATGAACACACTGACCATGCAAGAGAAGCAGCAATTGCCCTTCATGCGCTAACACTTGGGATTCGCACTGCTAAGCCTCTAGCTTGGGCTAAGCAGTACAGTATTTTCGAGCGCTTGAACGGCTCGAGCGCTGCGACTTACGCACCAAATGCTGTCTGGCTCGAGTTGCTGCTTGACTTGAAACGCTTTCATGC
>JAYWHB010000804.1:0-5603 GCA_043777915.1 Deinococcales bacterium | reverse complement strand
CCAAGCACCGCTAGGCTTAAAGTCAGGCTGTGTGCCAGTGTAAAAGCGGTTGTAATCCGCAACAAAGTCCAAAAACCACCACCTGCCAAGAGTAAACTAACCACAAATAAGATGTGGTCTAGTCCGATAAGGATGTAGTGCAACCCCTCAAGCCCAAAAGCCCATATCACTTCCCAGATAGATTGCTTGGCTTTGAAAACAATGGTTTGGGTGCGAGCCTGCGCGTCGAAAATCAGTTGACGTTCAAGTTTTGTGTTATATACATCCACAAAGGTTTTGTAGAGTGCATTTTTTGGAACAAGCCAAGCACTCAAGCAGACAGCCCGCCCCGACGCTGTGCTGAAAATTACGGTAAACTGCATGTTATATGGACAAAATGATTATTGAAGACAGCATCATCGGCACTGGCGCAACCGCAACCACCGGACAAATTGTAAAAGTCCACTACACGGGCATGTTTCCAGATGGCAGGGTTTTCGACTCGAGCCTGCCACGGGGCGAAGCCTTTGAATTTCCACTTGGGGCTGGGCATGTGATTAAAGGCTGGGATGAAGGTGTAGCCGGCATGAAAGTTGGCGGAAAACGCAAACTGACCATTCCACCGCACCTAGGCTACGGCGCAAGGGGCGCGGGCGGTGTGATTCCACCAAACGCCACACTGGTCTTTGAAGTTGAATTGCTCGGTGTAGAGTAGAATAGAAAAATGACGATGCTTGAACAAGTCTTATCCAAGAAAGCCTTCGCTGCTTTAGAGCAAATTCGGCATTCACGCGGTATCCGTTCTCGAGCCAAGACACTAGAAATGCTATTACTCGAGAACGCACCTGACGAGCCTTTAACGAATCAAGAACTTGCACTTATTGATGAGCGTTTGGCTGAGGTGGCTCGAGGTGAAGTTGTTCCAGCCAGTGTTGTCTATGCCGAATTTGCTAGGCTACATCAAAAATGAGACGACTAGCAGGAATTCCTCTAACAGTGGAGTACACCAATACTGCTCGTAAAGAATTTTTACAACTCGCAAAAACTGATGGAAACGCCCTACAAGAAGACTTAGAGATTCTCGCTTTAACTGGAATCGGACAGATTGAACCGCTTGAAGGGACAAAACGCGTTTTTAAGTTGCGTTCTGGGCGAACTCGAGCCGAGTTTATTGTGATACAAACCGAGCATTGTTTGACTGTTATCCGAGTATTTTATCGTCAAGAAGGCTATAAAACCAAAGGGCGCTCGAGACGCTAATGAATCACCTTCTGGCTCATGCGGTGCGCTTTAGCCGTGAATTGCGTGAGGCTGGGGTGCGGGTCACACCAAGCCAAACCGAGGTTTTTACTTTAGCCCTGAGCCATATTCCGATGCTCGAGCCAAGGGCTTTTGCCGATGCTGCCCTAACTTGCTTAATCTCGAGACGCGAAGACATCGCTAAATTTGAATTGGTGTTTAGAACCTTCTGGACTGAACTTGGCATGGGCGGCATTCCAGACGAACTGCTAAACCAAGTTTGCCTACCCAATCAACAACAAAAACCGCGTCCTGCCGAAGTCCGAGATGGCTCGAGTCAAACTGTGCCCCCTTCAGATTTGCCACCGCAACCGCTCACAGACCGAGCTTTGACCTACAGCAGTGATGAAACCCTCAAAGCCAAGCGTTTTGACCAAATGAACCCATTTGAACTCGAGGCAGCCAAAAATGCCTTAAAGCGTTTTCAGTGGCGCGTTGGGGAGAGGCGTACCCGACGATTTGCACCTGCCACCAAAGGCGAGCGGCTCGATTACCGTAAATCATTTCGTACCGCCATGCGTTATGGGGGCGAATGGATTCGACTCGAGATGAGACAAGCAAAAACCAAGCCACGCCCTTTGGTGGTGATAGCCGATGTCTCGGGCAGTATGGAACGCTACGCTCGGTTGTTGCTGCATTTTATGCACGCTGTCACCCAACGTTTAGAACGGCGCAATATCGAAACTTTTGCCTTTGGTACACGCCTGACCAGAATCACCAAGAACCTCGAGCGGCGCGATGTGGACACTGCCCTGACCGAAGTCGGACAGCGTGTTAATGATTGGTCTGGCGGTACACGCATCGGCTCGAGCCTAGAAATTTTTAATCGGGTTCATGCCAAACGAGTCTTAGGGCGCGGCGCAGTAGTAATTATTATTTCTGATGGTTGGGATCAGGGCGAACCAAGCGTTCTGGGCGCAGCCATGGAGCGCTTACAAAAAACCTGTCATCGTTTAATCTGGCTCAATCCCCTGATTGGCACACAAAATTTTCAACCTCAGACGAGGGGACTTCTGGCAGCTCTGCCTTTTATGGATGATTTTTTGAGCATTCATAATCTAAGCAGTCTCGAGCAACTTGCAACCCATCTCGAGGGCATCAGCAGTTTGCGTTCAGCCAGACGGAGCGGGCTTAAAGGTTAGGGATAGCTCATGTTACTCTGCCCAAATGGTTAATGTGATTCCTTGTGTGGACATTCAACGCGGACGGGCAGTACGACTTTACAAAGGCGACCCAAAACTCGAGACGGTTTATTTTGATTCGCCACTTGAGGCAGCACTGCACTGGGCAAACAAAGGTGCAAAACTGGTGCATTTGGTGGATTTAGACGCAGCCACTGGCACAGGCGAAAACCGTGCCATTATTCTCGAGATTGCCAAGACTTTGAGTGTACCAGTCGAAGTCGGCGGCGGGATTCGCAGTCTCGAGGCAGCAAGACAATTACTAAACGGTGGAGTACAACGCATTATTATTGGAACAGCAGCCGTGACCGACCCAAAATTGATCAAAACGGCGATTCTCGAGTTTGGAGCAGATAAAGTCGTGGTCAGCCTCGATGCCAAAGAGGGCTTGGTGGCAGTCAAAGGCTGGGCAGAAACCAGCAGCCTGAGCGCCGTAGAAATGGCAGCAAAGGTGTGGGAAGCTGGAATCCGAACTTTAATTTACACCGATATTGCCCGTGATGGCACACTCGAGGGCTTAAACCCAGAGCCGCTTAAACCGATGCGAGCCGTCTGGCAAGGTGAGCTAATCGCTGGTGGCGGGGTGCGTGACCAAGCCGATATTCGCCTGCTCGAGACATTGCGAATCGAAGGCGTAATTGTTGGTAGGGCAATTTATGAAGGCACACTCCAATTTGGGATAGACTAAGGGCAATCATGACAACAGACTTAGCGGCTTTACAATCTAAACTCCGTGATTTTATGAATAGCGTTGTTATCCCAAGGGAACGCGAATTCGTTGGGCATTTTAGTCTCGAGCAACTCGAAACCGTGCGTTCAGAATTGCAAACCGAAGGCAAAAAAACGGGGCTGTGGCTGCCACATTTACCAAGTTCGCTGGGGGGTTTGGGGCTGCCTTGGGTACAAGCCTATAAACTTTTTATCGAAGCTGGACGCAGTATGTTAGGACCTCACGCGCTAAACATTGCAGCCCCAGACGAAGGCAATATGCACTTGCTGCATGTGGTGGCAAACGAAACCCAAAAAGAAAAATGGTTAAAGCCATTAACCAAGGGCGAAATCCGTTCGTGTTTTTCGATGACCGAACCACCACCCGGGGCGGGTTCAGACCCAAGTATGCTCCAAGCCAGTGCAGTTAAAGAAAACGGGGTCTGGAAACTCGAGGCGAAAAAGTGGTTTATCTCTGGGGCGTGGGGTGCAGCTTTTACCTTGATTCTGGCAAAAACGATTGAAGGGGCAACAATTTTTTTAATCCCAATGAATCACCCAAAAATTCGCATTACTCGAGTCATCCCAACGCTTGACCATTTTTCGCCGGGTGGACATTGCGAACTCGAGTTTGACAGTCTCGAGTTGACGGACGCAGACGTGCTAGGCGAACCCGGTAAAGGCTTTGATTATGCTCAGATTCGGCTTGACCCAGCCCGATTAACCCATTGTATGCGTTGGCTTGGGATTGCCATGCGTTCGCTCGAGTATGCCGAAGACTATGCGCTTAACCGCTCGAGTTTTGGCAAAAAATTATCTGAGCAACAAATGGTGCAACAGATGATTGCTGATAGCCACATCGAGATTTTTGCTTGCCAAACGATGATTGAGCAGGCTTGTCGGATTCTGGATGCGAGGCAACGGGTGCGGCATGAAGCCAGCATGACCAAGGTATTTGTGTCCGAAGCGGTTAATAAAATTATTGACCGCAGCATTCAGATTATGGGCAGCACAGGAATTTCCGAAGATTTTCCTGTCTCGAGTTTTTACAAAGAAGCAAGACCTTTTAGAATTTATGACGGGGCAAACGAAGTTCACCGCATGAGCATTGCGCGGCGGGCGTTCAGGCGAGCATCTGAACGTCCTACATAATTTGGCTGATGCTCTAACCCTTAAACTCACGCCTTGTACTAAAGATGTGCAGCGCTGCAAGATGCAGCAGAAACACGGGAACGAAAATACGGTTGATGTCGTACACTAACCTCGAGTATGACGACCTGCCCTTTTTGTGCCTCGAGTATCCAAGATAACAGCCTGAACTGTCCAGACTGCGGCGCGACCCTTGCGGGTTTACAACTGGGGCTAGGCAAAATGCTGGGCAAATACAAACTCGAGCAGGTGCTAGGACAAGGCGGGTTTGGCATCACGTACCAAGCCTATGACCAATCCCTAAACCGTCAAGTGGCGATTAAAGAACTGTTTCCAGAGGGTTGCACCCGCAATGGCAGCACCCTGATTCCAGCCTCGAGCCTAGGCGCAACTGGTTTTGCCCAAACCAAACAGCGTTTTCTCGAGGAAGCCCAAACGTTGGCACAATTTAATCATGGTGGCATTGTTAAAGTCTTTGAGGTTTTTGAAGCCAATAACACCGCTTATATTGTCATGGAAGCCTTGAATGGCGAAACCCTAGGGGCGCGAATCTCGAGAAATGGCAAATTACCATCCGCAGAAGTCAAACGCATTGCCGAAGAAGTCTGTGCAGCGCTCGAGGTGGTACATGGAACTGGTTTGAGGTCTGTGTGTTTGCGGGTCGTGACAAACTTGAAACCATGAACCTCACTAAACGTATTCATTCGTCTTTAACACCTTAAATCACTTCGAGTTGCTTTGGGAAATCCGCAATCAAACCACTTTTCTCGAGGGTATTCTTGGCGTTGTAAAACTGCAATACGCCTTGTAAATCGCACGTCCAAACCTCGAGTGCGCCTTGGTTGGTGTATAAATCTATTTTTTCTCGGATTTCTTTTTTGGAATTGCTCGGGCTAATAATTTCAATGCAGATTTCAGGGGCGGCAGTAAATGGGGTCTCAAAAACATGGGTATTCCAAAATTCTTGGCTAAACCAAACCACATCGGCTACTTTGACCCCTGCTTCTGTTTCGATACTGCATTCGCTTAGGACTGTGCCTTGGGCTTGAAGCCGCGACAATAAAGCAATAATTTTTGCCTGTAGCCAACCGTGCCGATTCGATACTGGACTCATTTCAATCTTGCCTTTTTGGTTCAGTTCGATTTTATACGGCAGGTTTTGTAGGCTTGGGTCTGAAAGCACTTCTTGCCATGTCATGCCTTGGATTGTACACCACTTCCCCTGTTAAAAATTATTGATAATGTTTTGCAATGCAACTCGAGTTCATGGTTTTAGATGAGTTAGCC
>JAYWHB010000803.1:0-15911 GCA_043777915.1 Deinococcales bacterium | reverse complement strand
ATGCCAGTAATCATGTTAAAAAAGGTGGTTTTACCCGCGCCATTTGGTCCAATCACCGAAATAATGCTTTTCTCGGGAACTTGAAAAGTCACATCATTAACGGCTGTTAAACCGCCAAAAACTTTACGGGCTTTATTGACATTAAGCAGCATTATTTCACCCCTTTGGCGAGTTCACCATGCTCGAGATTCTCGAGTTTTGCGGGGTTGCGTTTGGCGGGTACTAAGCCTTTGGGACGCACAATCATCATCGCAATCAGAATCACACCGTAAATCAGTTGTTGGTACTGAGTCGGGTCAAAACGCGGTGGGAGTTTCACCAGTTGTAGCACTCGAGAAATTTCAACCAGCACCAATTGATTCAAACTAATCACAATCGCCGCGCCAACAATTGCGCCTTGGATGCTGCCAAGTCCGCCCAGCACAACCATGGCGAGGATTTGGGTACTGCGTTCAAAGTTAAAGTCGTTGGGCGAAATAAAACCAATCACGGCTGCGTACAGCACACCCATTGCTCCAGCAAAACTCGCACCCGTCGCAAAGGCAATCAGTTTGGTACGCACAAGCGGAATACCCATGGCTTGGGCTGCCACTTCGTCTTCGCGCATCGCAACCCAAGCCCGTCCGATTCTCGAGTTATCAAGCCGCGTTACAAAGACCGCCACAGCCGCCACCACAACCAGAATTAAGACGTAATACATGGTTAGCTGCATTTGAAAAAATGGGATTCCTGTGGCTTCGGATAGCGGCACAGTAATAAAGGCTAACGGGCTATTTTCTGGGTTCGGCGCAATCCGCACACCCTGCGAACCATTGGTGATGTTGATTGGTTTATTTAAGTTATTTGCCAGTACCCGAATGACTTCACCTAAACCGAGTGTAATAATCGCTAGGTAATCGCCTTTGACTTTTAGCACAGGCAAGCCTAGAAGCGCCCCAAAACCTGCCGCCACAAACAACGCCAAGGGAATAAAGACAAAAACCAAATTGCCATTTAATGGAAAAAGATTGCCAGCAATAAACTCATTGGCTTGTGAACCCGCAAAAATCGCCCAGAGGTACGCGCCAACCGCAAAAAACGCCGCATACCCAAGGTCAAGTAAACCCGCAAAACCAACCACGACATTTAAGCCAAGCGACATGGCGGCAAAAATACAAATCGTAACTGCCACTTGTAAATACAGCGAGTTGGTAAAGCCAATCATCGGAATTCCAATCGCTAAGACCAGCACAAAAACCGCGATTTGAGCCACTCGAGAAACTTTCCAAGAACCAGCGAAGTACAGGTTTAAGCAAAAGTACATCACCACAGGCGTGACAAAGTAACTTTCGATGTTGTTCTTTTGCAGCACCATCAAGTACGCGACAATACCACTAATGACTGTCGAAGCCAGCAGCAAAGCACTTTTATCGTTAGAAGTTTGGGTCATACTTTTTCAGCCACCGCCTTTCCAAGTAAACCGGCTGGCTTAAAAATCAGAATCACAATCAGTAAGCCGAACGCCACAATATCCTTGTATTCTGTGCCAATTTGCTCGTTGGTCATCAGTGGCAAATATGTTCCAGCCACGGTCTCGAGTAAGCCAAGCAGCAGCCCCCCAACCACCGCCCCCGGAATACTGCCAATCCCACCCAGCACGGCGGCAGTAAATGCCTTAAGCCCTGGAATAAAACCCATCACGGGCGATGCCACACCGTATTTAAGCGCGTACAACACACCCGCCACACCACCTAATGCACCACCAATAAAAAAGGTTAAAACAATGATATTAGAAACATTGATTCCCATTAAACTACTGGTTGCTTGATCCTGTGCCACAGCCCGAATACCACGACCAAGATTGGTGTAATTGACCAAGTAAATTAAGCCCGCCAACATCACCATCACCACCACAAAAACGGTCAGGGTTTTATAATTGATTTGCACAAACCCAAAGTCCAGTTGTTGCGAGAAGAATTCAAACGTTCCACCTGACGGAAACGGACGGTTTGGATTGGCTGGATTGAGAATAAGCCGCATCACGTCTATTAAAAGTAAACTCATACCAATTGCCGAAATAAGCGGCACGAGCTTCGGAGCATTTCGCACCCGCAACGGACGGTACGCCACCCGCTCTATACCCACGGCTAACGCGCCAGCCACCGCCGCCGCTACGACAATTGCAATAATCACTTGAATCAAGGCATGTAGACCTGTTGGAATTAAAATCGCGGTGATTAACTCAACACCGACCACTGCCCCGACCATAAAAATTTCTGAATGGGCGAAATTGATAAACTCGAGAACACCATAAACCATCGTGTACCCGAGCGCAATCACCGCGTACATCAAACCAATGGACAAACCATCCACAATGGTAGGTGGTAACAACCCCCAAAACAACTCTGCTGACATATTGACCTCTTTTAGTGAGCTACTAGCTGCTAGTCTTTAGCTACTTAATGCTCTTTCTGGGTATTTGATTTTCGTCAATCTAACGACCTAATTTTAGGCTCGAGAAACGACAAAAGGACGGGTTTCCCCGTCCTTAATTGTGTTTGGAGCTTATTACTTCAGTTCTGGGGTTGGTGCAGCTACGCTAACAATTTTGTTGACTTTGTTGTTATCGTAGTCGTTTTGGGCAGCCACAATCACGTATTTAGCAACTGGCAAATCGCCACGGTTGTTAAACGCAATTGAACCAGTAATGCCCTGCATTTTGACTTGACGAACAGCCGCAGCCACGGCTTCACGGCTTGGCTTGCCTTTTTTGCCAGCCGCAGCAATCGCACGGATAACCACACGGGCAGCATCGTAACCGTAGGCAGCGTAACCTTCGGCGCTGACATCAAATTTCTTATTGTAACGTTGGGCAAAGCCTTTAGCCGCAGGCAAGCTCGAGATTGGCACAGCCGTGGTGGTGAAGAAAACATTCTTCATGTCGCCGCCAAGGGCTTGCAAGTCAGAGCCGTCCAAGCCGTCGCCACCGACGAATGGTACGTTAATACCACGGGCGCGCATTTGCTTTAAGAGTGGACCTGCTTGGTCGTAAATACCAGCGTAGTAAACAACATCTGGTTTTTCTGCGCCAGCCCGATTCAAAATCGAGGCAAAGTCACGTTCAGAGGCTTCAATACCAATTGGGGTAGTGCTTGCACCAAGGGCTTTAGCGCGAGCATCAAATGCAGCAGCCAAACCTTCGCCGTAAGCGGTCTTGTCGTTAATCACGTAGATTTTCTTGGCTTTGAGGGTTTGAACCACATAGTCTGCCCCGGCTGGACCTTGAACGTCGTCACGACCACAGATGCGGTTAGCAACATTGACGGTTGACTTACGGTCTGTGACCAATGGGTTGGTATTGGCTGGGGAAACCATCGTCAGACCAACACGAGCATAAACTTCGCTCGAAGGAATAGCCACACCCGAGTTCAAGTGACCGACCACACCGAGAATGTCGGAATCGTTAATCATACGGTTGGCGTTTGCCACACCTTGTTCGGCTTTGGCTTGGTCATCAAACGGAGCGTACTCGAGCTTAAAGCCGAGGGCGGTGATCAGTTTGCCTTCGTCGTCAATTGCCAAACGCACGCCGTTGCTAATCGCAACACCGAGCTTCGATTGACCGCCGCTTAGGGGGGTTTGCGAAGCAATTTTAATTACACCTTTGTTCTGAGCTTCTGCGCCCATTGCAAGGGCTGCCAAGACTGCTAAACCTAAATAACGTTTCTTCATCCCATCCTCCTATAAAAACAAGTCGCCCCGAATCTCGAGACAAGCGTTTGTTTTTTATTAACCTCGGCGATTCTACGGAAAGCCAAGCCCTATTGTCAATGTTTTTGCCAAGATTCCTGTATTAAATTCGGTACAGTGTGGGTAATAGAACCTCTTTAGACTGCTTTGACCGAAGATTTTACATTCCTTTAACGCGGCTTGACTCGAGTCACACTAAACTCGAGGATTTGCGAACCGCGTTGCACCTTAAAGACACTGGTCACACCAACAGCATTGACAAATGGAATTTCGAGAAACGGCATGGTAGACAAGTCTAAATCATCCATCTCGAGAATAAGATCGCTAGCCAAAAGCCCTGCTATGGCGGCTGGACGATTTTCTGATACGCCCTCGAGTTTCATACCAGTGCCATCGGGGTTGGCAGCCACTGGACTCAAACCGAGCATTCCACGGTTTTGTAAACGCGGAATATGCTTAGCGATTAAACGAATTTGTCCACGGTGATTGATTTCATCTTCAAAGACATGAAACCATGCAAAGTAACGGTTGCCTGTTGTTCCCCAAAAAGGAATCGGTTCTTCGAGCCAAGTGTCATCGCGCTTAGCAAATTCTGCAAGAGTTTTCTCGCGGGTGACTCGCAGATTCTCGAGGTAGTAGCTCAGTTTGTTGCCACGAATTTTCTCGCGTCCAATCAAGCCTAAATCCCCGCCGGCTTGCCAACGTTCACCAAGCGCTGCGTCCCAATCCTCATTGTTTTCAAAGGTACTGGCAGCATAGCCAATTTCTACTGCCACAAAATGCTCGAGCAACATGCCAATGCTGTTGCCTTCTGGGTCTGGACGTAAATCCAGTTCGGCAATCGTTAAACCCTGCACGGCTTGCAGAGTGGTTTGACGCGCATAGTTCATCATGCCAATTAAGCGACCAATCTGCGGTGTAAAGCCTTCGCGGTTGCCAATAAAATACGGACTATTTTCCATGCGTTATTCTATCTCGAGAATTCATCACACGGGTTCACGAATCCGCAATTGCTCGAGAATACGTTCATCACCATTTAAGCTATTAACTTCTGCATTTGTAAGCGAAAAACCAGTCCCTCCAAAAGTCGGCAGTTTAACGACACGTGGACTGGAATCGTGTTCGAGGTTCAGTTGTAACCCCTGTTCAATAAAAGCCGTGATTGTAATACCGCGTCGTACTGCTTCGGCTTTTGCCAGACGATACAATTCATTGTTGATTCGTAAAGAAGTATTCATGCTAGAAGTCTAGCAAATCTAGCAAAATGTTCAAATCATGCCGTTCTCGAGAAACACAGTGTGCTAATATCGTAGCATGAAAAGTGTACTAGAAAAAGAAACAGCGACTCGAGTCAATGTCACCATCCCACCGCGTCTGGCTCGGTTCTTAGATGAATACCAAGCATGGCATGGTCTCGAGTCGCGCAGTGCCGTGGTTGCAGTGGCAATTCAAACCCTCAAAAATTTGGATATGGAACGAGGCTATGCCGAACAAGCTGAGTATCAACGTTTGCATCCCGAAACCCTGATTGGTTTAGATTTACCCGATGGTTTTGAGGCATGAAATTACTGCGCCGAGGCGATATTTACCTTGTGAATTTTAAGCCCGATGGACGAGAAGGCGAAGCTGGACAATTCCATCCAGCTATTTTGGTCAGTAATAACCGTGTCAATGCCCAAGCCGTACTGGTTCAAGTGATGCCGCTCTCGAGTAATTTAGAACGCATTTTTCGTACCGATGTGATTTTAGCCAATCAACGTACAGGCTTAGATTTTGATAGTCGCGCCCAAGTTGAAATGACCCGAGCCGTGCATGTTAGCCGTTTAATCAAACAACTTGGATTTGTGCCAAATGACCTAATGCAAATCATAGATGACCGCATTCGAGACCACTTTGACGTATAATCTGGCATGAAATTACACCATGTTGCCCTTGGTATTCACAATGTCGAAGCCGGAATTATTTTGTACCAGACCCTTGGTTTTGTGCTGCGTGGACGCGGCAAGCATTACGCCAATCAAATGCCAACAGCTTTTATTACCAATCCTGCCACAGGGGTTGACCTCGAGTTAATCGAAGTTTCTGGAATGCCCGCCCCAAGTTTACTGCACATGGCTTTTGTGGTAGACGACATCAAAGCCACTTGTGCTAAGTTGCTAGGGGACGGCTATGTCTACGAACGCGAGGCTTTTTTTAACGAGAACAGCCGCACCCACATGGCGTTTTTACGTCACCCAGATGGTGTGGTGGCACAGATTAACCAACCAGAGTAATCTCGAGTTTAGAGCGTAAGTTCTTAGCATTCTCGAGTTGCTTTTCCATCTCGAGTTTTTTCTGCTCGAGTGCCAGTATTTGCGCGTCGTAATCGGTTCGCAAGTAATCGAGTTGCGCCTCTCGAGCTTCGGATTCTTCTTTGCTGTACCTCTTAAATTCTCCTTGTTGACCAGCCAAGACTTGGGCTTGCGGATGGTCTTGGGGAAGCATTTGAATTGTGGCATGTGGAATGGTTTCTTCACCTATTTGCATCGGAGAATCTTGAATAAAAATCGTTCCAGCTTTTTTGCGATTCTTAATTTCCTCGAGTGTCAAACCCAAACTTTGCCATTGTTGCAAACTGCGAAGCTCGAGCAGATGCGGTGGTAAGAATCTAAACTTGCTATTCAAGGAATAAGGTTCGATTAAACCAACCTCGACCCAATGCCGAACTGCTTCGGGACTAACCCCTGCTAATTGCGAAAATTCGCCAATACCAAGTCCGTCACCAGATTGTACAAAAACCTCGGCGGTGGCTAAGTTATTGTCGCAAAGCACCAAAATTACACCTTGAGTCTGTGGGTTCTCGATCATGGTTTTGAATTGCAAAATAAAAGTCTCGAGTTCTGATTTGGTTTTACTAATTCCGTTCATCATTGCCTCCTTATGGCTTTTTAAGGATGCAACGTCGGGTAGACCCGATGTCAAGTCTCGTATGTCAACCCGATGTCAAGTCGCCAATGCCGCAGCCCGTACCAAAGAACCCATTTTATGCGGTTCGGCAGTTAAACTTGGGGTTAATCCAAGCTCAAGGATGGCTTCGTTGCAGGTTGGTCCGATGCTGGCAATCCGAAGTTGTTGTAGCCCTGTTCTAAAATCCGTCTCGAGTCCAAGTAATTTGGCAAAAGTCATGGCGTGCCAGAGTTGTACCCCACTGGTCAGTAATAACCATGTAAATTCGTGATTGCAAACTTGACGAATGGCTGTTTCTAACGGTTTGGTGTCCTCGGGCAATGCCCATCTGTAGAGCGCTAAAGTCTGTACTTTTGCTCCACTTGCTTTTAGGCTCGAGATGAGTTCGGCTGGGGTGTCCTCGCCAAATTCGGCAATCCAAACATTTTGCTGGCTTAAATCGTGGGTCGCGTAATGGGCTTGGACTTCGTGCCAAGTGTGTGGGTCGTTCACCAAAGTGGCAGTCAGACCGTGTTCACGCAGCACGGCAGTGGCTTTGTTGCTGCGAATCACAATATTGGTGTTTTGTAGGGCAGCTATTGCTTCGGGAATGTTTTTTAATTGCCGCAACAAAAATTGTGTTCCTACCCCTGTCATACAAATTAAGTGCTGCACTCGAGCCTGTTTTAAGTCATTAGCAAATTCGAGTAAAGGGGTGTTGGTCTCGAGTGGTACTTCGCGGATACTTGGGGCAACGGTTGGCAAACCATTAAACCCACCAATTAACAAACCCATTTCTTCTGCCCGACGAGACTCGAGTGATAGCACCGCCGCACCAGCAAAATCAGGTTTGATTTTCATGCCTTTACTTTACCTCAATCAAAACTTGTTCTGCTTCGATTCGTACCGCATAGATTTTTAATTGGACACTTGGGTCGTCCAGACTTTGCCCTGTTTCAAGATCAAAATTGTGCTTCAGAAGCGGCGAAGCCACTTTGTAGACATCCCGTCCATTGCGTTTGGTACTACCGACAATCCCTCGAGAAAGCACATTGGCTTTGGTGAACGGGTCAAAATTAGAGACCGCAAAAACTTTTTCGTCTCGAGTCCGAAAAATTGCCACCTGTTCGCCTCCAACCAAAGCATTGACCCCACCCGCCACAGGAATTTGTTTGAGTTCACAGATTTTAGTCCAACTGCTCGTTACTGACATCATTTCTCCTTACTGCATCATGGGCAGGGTTTCGAGCCGTTCAAAGTCGTAGGCTGGACGGTGTTGGTCGCGGTCTTTGACAAAAATAATGTTGTCATCGGGTTGGTCGCTGTTGATAAAGTGTTTGAAGGTTTGCATTTTGACTGGGTTCTCGAGTGTGGCAAGCCATTCGCATTGGTAACTCTCGACATGTTTTTCCATATCGGTTTCAAGTTCGGTACAGATACCAAGGCTATCGTGAATGATGACTTCTTTGAGGTAATCAATGCCACCTTCCATTTTCTCGAGCCAGACGCTGGTGCGTTGTAATCTGTCGGCGGTGCGGATATAAAACATTAAAAAACGGTCTATGTACTTAATCAGGGTCGCATCGTCAAGGTCGGAGGCAAGCAGGTCGGCATGGCGTGGTTTCATACCGCCGTTACCGCAAACAAAGAGGTTGTAGCCTTTTTCGGTGGCAATAATCCCAAAGTCTTTGCTTTGAGCTTCGGCGCATTCGCGGGTGCAACCAGAGACGGCGCTTTTGAGTTTGTGTGGAGCGCGGAGTCCTTTGTAACGATTCTCGAGATAGACTGCCATGGCAGTGCTGTCTTGTACACCGTATCTGCACCATGTACTGCCAACGCAACTTTTGACGGTGCGTAAGGATTTTCCATAAGCATGTCCGCTTTCAAATCCAGCCGCAATCAGTTCTGACCAAATGGCAGGCAGTTCCTCGAGCCGAGCGCCAAACATGTCTACGCGCTGTCCACCCGTTAATTTAGTGTAGAGCTTGTATTTTTTGGCAACTTGTCCGACTGCAATTAAGCCTTCTGGAGTGACTTCACCACCTGCCATGCGAGGCACAACACTGTATGTTCCATCACGCTGCATATTGGCTAGGAAACGGTCATTGGTGTCTTGTAGCACTTCAAGTCCGTCTTTGAGAACATATTCGGCATGTAGACTGGCAAGGATGCTGGCAACGGCAGGTTTGCAGATTTCACAGCCATCACCGTGTCCGTGGTGGGTAATCACTTCATTAAAGGTTTTGTGTTGGCGTACCCGAATAATGTCGTACATTTCTTGTCTCGAGTAATGCAGATGCTCGCAGAGGTGATTATTGACCACTTGTCCCATCGCACTGAGTTCGGCGTTCAAGACATCTTTACAAAGCCCAGCACAACCACCACAACCAGTGCAGGCTTTGGTGCTGCTTTTGATGCTACCCATGTCGGTTGCGCCTGCGCGAATCGCACTGACAATTGTACCTTTAGAAACATTTTCGCAGGAACAAATCATGGCGCTGTCTGGCAGTACAGCTTTGGTTTTTGGTGCGTCAGTCATGGATACAATTAAACCAATCGGGTTGCTGATTTGTCCGCCTGCTTGGGTTTGGGCAAGTAAACTGCCAAAATCTTCGGTATCACCAACCAGTACACCACCGAGTAAAGTTTTACCGTCGCTCGAGAGAACAAGTTTTTTATATGTGCCTTTGATTGGGTCAATAAAACTCATCTCTTGGCTGCCTGTGGTCTTGGCAAAAGAATCGCCAAAACTGCCAACATCTACCCCAAGTAATTTGAGTTTGGTGCTTAAATCCGCACCTTCAAAGCGTTTTTCGCCGCCGGTTAGCACATCAACCAAGACTCGAGCCATCGTATATCCGGGAGCGACCAAACCGTATATTCTGCCACTGTGTAGGGCGCATTCGCCAATTGCATAAATGCTTGGGTCAGAAGTACGGCAGGAATCGTTAATCACAATGCCGCCGCGTTCGCCCACTTCAATTCCAGCGCTGCGAGCCAGTTCGTCCCTTGGGCGGATACCAGCGCTAAACACCACCATCTCTGTCTCGAGAATTTGACCATCGGCAAATTTTAAGCCAGCCACTTTGCCGTTGTTTTCGGTGTCAAAAATCCGTTCAGTATTTTTAGAAAGGTGAACCCCAATGCCCATGGCTTCGATTTTTTTTTGTAAGAGCTTACCGCCAGCTTCATCCACTTGAACCGACATCAGGCGCGGCGCAAATTCGACCACATGGGCAGCTAAGCCAAGGTTTTTTAATGCCCCTGCACACTCGAGTCCAAGCAGTCCTCCACCAATCACCACCCCTGTTTTACTGGTTTTGGCGTATTCGCGGATGTTGTCTAAATCCTCGAGTGTGCGGTAGACAAATGTGCCAGCCAAGTCCTTACCGGGAACAGGTGGCACAAACGGGTATGAACCTGTGGCAAGTACCAGAATGTCGTAAGGGATGCGTTGGTCGCCAACAAAAACATTCTTTTGCTGACGGTCTATGCTGTCGGCTTTACCCCAAACAATTTGTACACCCCATGCTTTGTAATCTTCGGCTCGTCCAAGGCTTAAATCTGGGGCTGGCGTTTCAAAGTAACTCGAGAGGTGAACGCGGTCATAGGCAAGGTGTTGCTCTTCGTTAATGACGGTGATTTGAAATGGTTGTCCAGCCCCCATGATTGATTCGAGGAATTTATGTCCGACCATACCGTTACCAATCACGACCATGGATTGTTGTTTCATCTAAAACCCCCTGCTGCTTTTGCAGCGAACTTGCGGCGCATCTTAAGAGTTAAATTGCAAACTGTCAAATTTTTTCTTTACATTTGCAGTTTTTGAATGTACAGATGACCTATTGATGTATTTTGTTGGGTATCGAATCATGTATATCAAAATTAAATTGTCAAACACAATTTAATTCATCAAATATTTTTCGTATTTTAAGATTTTTCTTGGGTTTTACAAAAATCTATTTGCAAAAAACGTACACTAATTTTTGTTCAAATGTACGTTTTTGACTGTACATTCTGGAAAAATTGTCGAATTTGCCCTGAGTTCAAAAATTTATTTTTTTGGCACGCTTGGCAAAATCCAACGGACGTTAGGCGTAGATTTTGCCCTAAATGTTCAATTTGAACAGTACAATATGCAAAATTAGCCGCAAATTTGATAAATTGTACAAATAAATAATTACACTTGCAAAGAATCTGTTTGACAACTCAGCAAAAGGCTCTTAAACTTGCGCCAATGAATGACGTTTCTGGTAAAAATAAAATAAATTCACAAATTCGTGTTTACGACAACACAGAATCTTTTTTTTGGAGTCAGTCATGACCATGCCGCATCTCGAGACCCAAGTGACCCTGACCACTTGCCCGTATTGTGCGGTGCAATGTACTTTTGAAATCGAACATAAAGGTAACGAGTTACTAGCACTTCGCAGTACCCCTGCTTGTCCAGTAGCCCACGGTAGTGTCTGTAAAAAAGGTTTGGCGGCACTGGACGAACCGCGCCACCAAGAACGGCTTTTAAGCCCGCTTATCCGCGTTAATGGCGAACTTGTGCCAGCTACTTGGGAAGAGGCACTGGCTCGAGTGGCAAAAAACATCAAAAAGATTCAAGCTGAGCATGGCAACAATGCCTTTGCGGTCTTTGGCGGCGGTAGCCTGACCAACGAAAAAACCTATTTACTGGCTAAATTTGCTCGGGTTGCCTTAAAAACCGCCAATATTGATTACAATGGGCGTTACTGCATGAGCAGCGCTGGTGCAGCCATGAAAGCCGTCTACGGCATGGACAGAGGGCTGCCATTTCCACTCGAGCAGGTCTCCGAAGCAAGCTGCATTGTGCTGTGGGGCAGTAACCTCGCTGAAACCTTGCCGCCAGTCTCGCAATTTGTGGCTCGAGCGCGTAAAAACGGCGCTCCGGTTATTGTCGTAGACCCTAGAGCAACGCCCAGCACCAAACTTGGGACACTGCATATTCCAGTTCAACCAAACGGCGATTTAGCGCTGGCGTTGGGTTTACTCAATGCTTTAATTTCGCAAAACCTGATTAACCTTGATTTCCTCGAGTCTCGGGTGTCTGGTTGGGAGGCAGTGGCTCAGAGTGTTCGCTACTGCACCCCAACTTGGGCGGCGGCTCGCTGTGGTGTGGATGCTGTGGTTATCCGCGAAACGGCTCGGGTGATTGGCACAAGTGCCTTAAAAGGTAAGTTGCTGATTTTGTCGGGGCGTGGTCCAGAACAGTCTTCTCGAGGGGTCGAAACGATCAAAGCCCTGATTAATTTGGCATTGGCAACAGGTGGTTTTTATGCACCTTTAACTGGTCAGGGCAATGGTCAGGGTGGACGCGAACATGGGCAGAAAGCCGACCAATTACCGGGTTATCGTTTAATCGAAGACCCAGCCGCTCGAGTTTTTATGTCCGATTTTTGGGGGATTTCAGAAACCGAATTACCGCGCAAAGGCTTAAGCGCTCAGGAATTACTTGGGGCGTGTGGCACAAGCATTCAGGGCTTATTGGTGATTAGCTCAAACCCAGTCGTCAGTGCTGCCAATAGTACGGCTGTTACCCGCAATCTTGGTTCACTCGAGCATCTGGTGGTGATTGATTTTTTCTTGTCCGAAACCGCCCAACTTGCCGATGTGGTCTTGCCCGGCAGCATGTGGCTCGAGGAGGACGGCACAATGACCAACCTTGAGGGGCGGGTCTTGCGTCGTCGTCGCGTGACCGATTTACCCGGAGATACAAAAGCC
The DNA here is from genome assembly GCA_043777915.1 of Deinococcales bacterium. GTDB lineage: Bacteria > Deinococcota > Deinococci > Deinococcales > JAAFIG01 > JAAFIG01. The sequence continues at coordinate 3,509 of JAYWHB010000803.1, read as the reverse complement.
GATTGGGAAATTCTCTGTGCCATTGCCGAGGAACTAGGACACACAGATAAATTCGCTTTTAGCAGCCCTCGAGAAATTTTTACAGAACTGTCCGCCGCTACTAAAGGTTCAAGTGCCGATTACTCAGGTATAACGTACGAAAAACTCGAGCCAAACGGCGTTTTTTATCCTTGCCCTGAACTTGGTCATGCGGGAACACCCGAACCATTCAAGACTCGCTTTGCCCACACCGATGGACTGGCTCATCTCGAGCCAATTGTGTACCGTTTACCAAGTGAAATTGCCAGTTTTGAACGCCCTGTCTATTTCACGACTGGACGCAATGCCCATCAGTACCAAAGCGGCACACAAACACGGCGCAACCATAAACTGAATGCTAAAGCACCTCATGCGGTTCTCGAGATTCACCCGAACCTTGCTAAAAAACATGGGGTGCAAAAGGGCGAAAAAATACGGGTCAGTACCGAATCTGGCAGTGCAGATTTTGAAGTACAGATTCAAGATTCTATCCGTGAGGACACAGTTTTTACCACTTTTCATTACGCTGGACTAGAAAACGCCAACCGCCTGACCAAAGCCACCTTAGACCCAACCAGTAAAATGCCAGATTTTAAGGTCACACCAGCTAAACTCGAGCGAATCTCGGATAGCCTTGAAATCCCTGCACATAACCCAATTTTTGCGCCGCATCAAATGCCTTTGGGGTACAGCGCACTGCTGTCTGGCGCAACCACTCGAGAAGCTGGTCGCAACCGAGCTAAAAATAATACTTTTGTTTTTAAGCAAACCCAAGAAGCCCGAGTGATCACGGCTGCGACCATCGGCTTTACACTGATGTTTGCGGTTTGGGTGATGTTTTCGATTGTTGGTCTGGCACTGCGTAAAGAACTGGGCTTAACCGATTCACAATTTGCACTTTTAACGGCTGTGCCAATCCTGACGGGTTCGCTGCTGCGTTTACCGGCGGGCATCATGGCGGAGCGTTATGGCGGACGCAATATGTTTGTTTTACTGATGCTATTTACAGCGTGTACGGCGTTTATTTTACCGACTCTGACGACCTACTCGAGTATTTTAACGCTTGCCTTTTTTATTGGTTGTGCTGGTGTCAGTTTTGCGATTGGCAACGCTTGGATTGGGACTTGGGTGGCAAAAGAAAAAAGTGGTTTAGCCCTTGGTACATTTGGCGCGGGTAACGTTGGCGCGAGTATCACCAAATTACTTGCCCCAACCATGATTGGCATTATTCCAGCCTCGAGCGGTTTGTTTTTTTACGGTTGGCGTTTTGTGCCGTTTAGTTTCGGGATTGCCTTGGTTTTGGCAGCGCTGTTTATTCGGCTTTACGCCCCAAAGGACAAAGCCACCACTACCCGTAAAACCATGCTCGAGTGGTTGCGACCCTTAACCAAAATTCAGGTTTGGCGTTTTGGTTTGTACTATGTAATTTTCTTTGGCGCATATGTCGCCCTTGCGTTGTGGCTACCTAAATACTACGAAGATGTCTACAATCTGCCGCTCAGTACCGCAGGTTTATTAACTGCCTTGTTTATTTTTCCAGCCAGCTTACTGCGCCCATTGGGTGGCTATTTATCTGATAAATTTGGCGCTCGTCCGATTACCTTGGCTTCGTTTATGGTGATGATGCTTGCCTTAGCTGCTTTGGCACTGCCAGCCAGTATCATTACCTTACCGATTTTTACAAGTATTACTGTGCTGGTTGGTATTGGCATGGGCGTTGGTAAAGCCAGTAATTACAAATTAGTAACCCATTGGTACGCCAAGGATATAGGCGTGGTTGGTGGTTTGGTCGGGCTGCTTGGCGGACTTGGCGGATTTGCCTTGCCTTTATTGTTCGCTGCCCTTGGCAAAAGCTATCCACAAATTATTTTTATTGTTTTAACCGTGCTGACCCTGCTGAGTTTCGCTATTTTCTATGTGGCAGTGCTGCGTCTCGAGATTGAACGCCTAAAAACCGAACTCGAGTTGGTTCGTACCAGTGGTGAACACATTCTGCAAATCCCCAGTCGTACCCCCAGCCAAACCGTTGCAGCCGACTAGCCCATGTCAACAAAAGGAGTGTTTATGTCCAAGATCAATCGTCGGGAATTCATTCAGAAAGCCGCCGCCGCCAGTGCTGTTTTTGCTGTGCCGCAAATTTTTTCTCGAGCCAGCGCTCAGAAAACCATTCGTCTTGGCTTTATCGCCCTGACCGACTGTGCCAGTTTGGTGATGGCAAAAGAACTTGGCTATTTCAAAAAATATGGTTTGGAGGTCGAAATTGTCAAACAAGCATCGTGGGCTGCGCTGCGTGATGGTGTCTTAAATGGTGATATTCAAGGCGCTCATTGCCTTTTTGGAATGCCGTTTAGTGTCTATAACGGGATTGGTGGACAAGCTGGAAAAGAGATGAAAATTGCCATGGTCTTAAATAACAACGGTCAAGCCATCACCCTAGGAAAATCCTTAAGTGCAGTTGGGCGCGACCTTAAAAAACTTAAACCCGCCCTCGAGAAATTAGCCGCCGAGGGCAAAGACACAACCTTTGCGATGACTTTCCCCGGTGGGACACACGATATTTGGCTTCGTAATTACTTAGCCGCCGCCGGGCTAGATGCCAGCACCAGCAGTAAACAACGCATCATCACCATTCCGCCACCGCAAATGGTTGCCAATATGAAAGTCGGCAACATGATTGGCTACTGCGTTGGCGAACCTTGGAATGGTGTTGGCGCACAGCAGGACATCGGTTTTACGACCATCACCACCCAAGAAATCTGGAAGCATCACCCAGAAAAGGCGCTTGTCTTCAACAAAGACTTTGCCGAACAAGACGATACCGTGAAAAAAATCATGAAAGCCATTCTCGAGGCTGGACAATGGCTCGACAACATCCCCAACATCCGCAAAGCTGCCGCCACCATCGGACAAGCCCAGTATGTTAATGCCAGCCCAGACGTGATTGGGGCGCGTCTCGAGGGACGTTACGACATGGGGGCTGGACTGGGAACAAAGCAATTTCTCGAGGACAGAATGCAGTTCTTTAGGGGCGGCAAAACCCCATATCCGCGCCTTAGCCACGCGATTTGGTTTATGGCACAGTATCAGCGTTTTGGTTACTTAAAAACTGCCCCTGATTACAAAGCCGTTGCCAATAAACTGATTATGCAAGACCTGTATGAACAAGTCGCCAAAGAAATGAGCATTGCCATTCCTACCGACGACATGAAACCCTTTACCACAAGTCTCGAGAACACCAGATTTGACCCCAACAACCCAGCCGCGTACTTAAAGAGCGTTTAAGGCGAAAGGCGAAAGGCAAAAGGCAAAAGGCGAAAGTGATTTTGGTTTTAGCCTTTGCCTTTTAACCTTCGCCCTTCGCCTCTCCGAAGGAGATTTTATGAATCAGCAAGTTTCAAGCGCACCACTCGAGTTAAAACCCGTTAAACCAATTAAAATTCCCGTCTTCGTCTCGAGTCTTGGCATTGGGGCGTTAAGCATTGGTTTGGTGC
>JAYWHB010000802.1:0-15944 GCA_043777915.1 Deinococcales bacterium | reverse complement strand
TCTGACCGCACGACACTGGTGCTGTTTGGCGACGGGGCATGTGCTGGGATTGTCGAGGTCGTGCCAGAAGGTTACGGCTTTAAGAGCTTTGTGCTGGGCGCAGATGGCGAGGGTGGCAAACACTTAAACATGCGTTGTATCAATAAAACCCTGCCAGACGGTAATCCCTTGTCCGAATTTGTGTCCATGAATGGACGCGAAGTCTTCAAGTTCGCGGTACGGGTAATGCACACCGCCACCAAACAAGCGGTTAGTGAAGCGGGTTTAGAACTAAAAGACATTGCCCAGTTTATTCCGCACCAAGCCAATTACCGAATTATAGATGCCGCCCGTGAATACCTCGAGTTACCCGAAGACCGTGTTGTCGCCAACGTAGACCGTTACGGCAACACCAGTGCTGCCAGTATTGGTTTGGCGCTGCGTGAAGCCATAGATGACGGGCGAATCAAAGACGGGCATAATTTACTGCTCGTCACGTTTGGAGCAGGTTTAACTTGGGCTGCCAGTGTGATTACATGGCATGAAAAAAGTTTTTAATGCCGTTTAGTCTGCTCGAGTGGGTCTTGTTGGGGCTTGGTGCATTGATTGCCGGCTCGAGCAAAGGCGGATTGCCGGGAATTAACACCTTAGCCGTGGTTTTTTTTATACAGGTGCTACCCGCCAAAATTGCGACGGGCGCACTACTACCGCTTTTAATTGCGGCTGATGTGGTGGCAGTGCTGCTTTTTCGTAATTCTGCCAATTGGCGTGAACTGTGGCGAATTTTTCCAAGTACCGCCGTCGGTGTGGTCTTAGGGGCATTGCTGCTTGGGCAAATAGATGATGCTGTGGTCAAGCCTCTGGTTGGCATTATTGTCTTGATTTTATGTGCTTTGCAATTCTGGCGTTCAAAAAATACAAATGCGGGTTTAGACTTGGTGCAACACCCTGTTACGGCTGCCTCGGCGGGTATCATTGCGGGGTTTACAACCCTAATTGCCAATGCCGCGGGTCCAATCATGACTTTGTATTTACTGGCAATGCGCTTACCAAAAAACGAATTTGTTGGCACAACCGCTTGGTTTTTCTTTGTGGTCAATTTATTTAAGTTGCCTTTTATGCTCGGGCTTGGTTTAGTCAATATACAAAGTTTAGAACTGAACTTATATTTAATTCCCGTGGTGATACTGGGTGTTTTTATTGGCAGATTCGCCATGCAAAAACTCGAGCAGAAAGCCTTTAACAACCTTGCGTTGATACTGGCTTTTTTAGGTGGATTGCGGCTGCTTTTTTAACCACTCGAGAATCTCGGCACGGTGTTCGTCTAATCGTGGTGGGGCTTGTCTAATTGGTAAAGAAGAACCATTAAATTCAAAAGGAGGTTTGGTCAAACGAACCTCGCCTAATTCTGGATGCTGCACACTTTGCACCACACCTCGAGAAACCGCCCAGTCTGACTCGAGTGCCAGACCCACACTCCAAACCCCGCCACAAGGCACACCAGCCCCTTGAAGAAGGTCAATTGCCGCCTCGCTTGAGAAACGCCCTAAGTGCGCCTCTAAACGCTGTGTTAGCTCGAGACGGTGGATTAAACGCTGTTCATTGCTAACAAATCTAGGCTCGAGTAAATCGGTGGCGTTCAGGGCAGTACAAAGTTTTTGGTACAAGACATCATTGCCACAAGCGATATTGACAAAACCATTACTTGTTTTATACGTTCCATACGGCACAATACTGCGGTGTTCATTGCCCAGACGCTCAGCATCTTCACCAGCATTTAAGTAGCGACTGTTCTGATACGTGCCGAGCGCCACCATACTCTCGAGCAGATTGATTTCGATGTGTTTACCCAAGCCAGTGCGCTCACGCTCATACAGCGCTGCCAGAATCCCTTGGGTGGCAAGCGAACCCGCAAAAATATCGGCGATGGCTACCCCAGCCTTTTGTGGCAGACCATTTGGTTCGCCGGTATAGCTCATAAAACCACTCATGCCTTGGGCAATTAAGTCATACCCAGCCCAATCTTTTAGTGTGCCACTCGAGCCAAACCCAGAAATACTACACACAATCAAATGCGGATTTTTGGTCTGAATGCCTAGTTTCTCGAGGGTTCGCGGACGGTAATTTTCGACCAGTACATCGGCAGCATCAACAATTTGTTGGGCAGTCTCGAGGTCGGATGAGGTTTTTAAGTCCAAGGCTATACTGCGTTTATTGCGGTTTGCTGACAAAAAATAAGTGGCTTCTCGCATTCCGTTTTGCTCGAGCCAAGGCGCACCCCACGCCCTTGTGTCATCGCCATTTGGAGGCTCAATTTTAATGACATCCGCCCCCAAATCGCCTAGGGTCTGGGTGCAGTAAGGACCCGTCAAAACTCGGGTAAAATCGGCAACCACAATGCCAGATAAAGGAAGATTCATATGTCTAGTGCCATAAAAGCCGTTTCGAGTTCGGCAGGGGACGCACCCCTAGCCAGCAGCACCAACAACAGAATTCGGGCTTTATGGGCATTCAAAAACGAAGCTGGAATCGCCCCAAATTCACGCAGTTGTTTCCCTCCGCCCTCGTAGCCATAAATCGGCAGAATCGCGCCCGTGTGGGTGCGAGTGGCAATCACAATCGGTTTGGTGGCATGGCGAATAATCGGCACAACATCGGGTGGAACATTGCCTGTGCCGAGCGCCGCAATCACCACCCCCGAAGCTCGAGATAAGGCAGCCTCTAAGCCCTCTCCGCCCCAACCTGCATAGGCATAAACAATTTCGACTTTGGCATCCACATGCTCTAGGACTTGTGGTACTCGAGGCTCTGGACGGGCAAAATAGGAAATCATGGCTTGACCAGACAAAAAATCCACTCGTCCAATTGGACCGGGATAACCCCCAAACGCCTCGAGCCGTGTCGTATCGGTTTTGGTGACGGTACGGGCATCAAAAATATCACCCGCAAAAACCACCAACGCCCCACGGCTTTTGGAACGCGGCTCGAGTGCCACATGTGCGGCTGCCAGAACATTACCAGGTCCATCCCAAGAGGCTTCTTCGGCATGACGCATAGAGCCAGTGAGAACCACAGGCACAGTTGTATTAAGTGTTAAGTGCAAGAAAAAAGCAGTTTCCTCGAGTGTATCCGTGCCATGTGTGACCACGATTCCATCATGGTTTTGTGCTACTGCCTGAATTAAATCGCGTAGCTCGAGCATGTGTTTTGGGGTGACATGCGGGCTGGGCAAATTGAACGGTTGAAAGACCGAAATCTTGAACTGCTCGAGTTGTGGTAGTGCCAGAAGTAAATTCTGCACGGCATTGGCGGGGATTAAAGAACCGCTCGAGTCGGTGCGACTGGCGATTGTGCCACCTGTTTGAATGATTGCAAGGCGTTTCATTGGGCAACAGCCTACAAAATTTTGGATGAACATAACCACTCAAAACAGGTATAATCTTGCCATGCACCCGACGAAGGAAACCCCATGAAATACCCGAACGCCCTGATTCAACTGATTCGTGAACTCTCGAGACTGCCCGGCGTTGGACCAAAAAGCGCTCAGCGACTGGCGTTTCACTTGTTTGCCAGCCCCAAAGAAGATGTTGAAATCCTTGCTCAGGCATTGCTCGAGGCTAAAACCCAATTAAAACTCTGCCCTGTGTGTTTTAACATTACCGATAAAGAATTGTGTGCAGTTTGCGAAGATTCCAAACGCGACCAAAACACAATTTGTGTGGTCGAAGAACCCGGCGATGTGATTGCGATAGAACGCAGTGGCGAATTTGACGGGCTTTACCATGTACTGCACGGGGTTCTAAGTCCAATGAATGGTGTCGGACCCGACCAACTGAAAATAAAATCCTTAATTGAACGCACCAAAAAATTTCTCGAGAACGGCGCACTCGAAATTATTCTTGCCACCAGCACCACCGTCGAAGGCGATGCCACCAGTTTGCACTTACAACGCAACCTCGAGCCACTAGGGGCGAACGTCACGCGCATTGCTTACGGGCTGCCAGTCGGCGGGTCACTCGAGTACGCCGATGAGATTACCTTGGGGCGGGCAATTGCAGGACGACAAAAAGTACGGTAAGAGCGCAAAGTGCTACAATTGATTTGTGCTACAACGCTTAGAAGTAAAGAATTTTTTAGCATTGCGAGATGTGAGTCTTGACCTCGAGCCATTCACAGTGCTTGTAGGTGCGAATGCCAGTGGAAAAACCACGATTCTCGAGGCGTTGCATCGAGTATGTGCGTTAAAATCTGGGCGTTATCGGGTTCTAGTCGAAGGTGGCGATTTTCCAGAGCGATTAGACGCTATGCACAACCTTATATCACCAGATGTGGTTCTAAATGCCAGTGGAGGTACAAAAATCGAATTTGTAATTTTTGAATCTCAAATTTGGCGACTGATACTAACAAAGGAACGTCCAGAGAATTTAGCAACTTCTTGGGATATTCAACTGAACACAGATGGTCATAAAGTACCATATAACAGTCAGCCATTTGGCAATTTTTTTGAAGGGCATCGTATTGTTGGTCAGTTGCCTACCTCCTCAATGATACAAGCGAATTTCTTGAGTTTGTCAAAGCCATCTCACAGTCCTTTGAAAATCCCGTTTCTCGAGCGTAACGGCGCAGGCTTAGGCACGGTCTGTCAGTATTTACAACAAGAATTGCCAGATACCTTTTCTCGAGTCCAAGAATATCTGGCTTCTATTATTAGAGGCTTGAAGCGTTTTCGGATTCGTCGAGCAGATGGAACTAAACAAAATTTGGTTAATGTAGAATCAGAAAATTATCGTGACTGGCATGGAATTGCCGAAGAACTCATTTTTGATTTTGATGATGCGGTTGGTGTTCCCGCTAAATATGTTTCCGAAGGTACTTTGCTTGTCTTGTGTATCCTCGTGGCAGCCGCTCGTTTTGAAGGCGAAGCGCTGATTCTCATTGATGACCTCGAGCGTGGGCTGCATCCTAAAGCTGTGCGGGATTTGATTGGGGCTTTACGCAAATTACAAGAAATCAATCCAAAATTACAAATTGTGGCGACCAGTCATTCGCCTTATATTCTGTCTGAGTTAAAGCCACAAGAAGTGCGGGTGGTGGCTCGAGACCCTGAACTTGGTACAGTGGTTGGGCGTTTAACTGACCATCCAGATTTTGCCAAGTGGAGTGAGGTCATGGATGTGGGCGAATTCTGGTCTCATGTCGGTGAGGATTGGTTACTAAAACGAAAAGAATATGCCTGAAACTGCTGATATTGTTCTAATTCTCGAGGGAAACTCGGATTTGCGAGTGGTGCGTGGTTTGGCTGAACGCGCTCTGCTCGAGGCAACACCTGATTTTGTAGCTGACTTTTTTGTGTGGCGTGGACTCGAGTCACACCAGCCGTATTTACTTTGGCGTGATGTTAATGTTGAATTGCGGCAGCGCAGGATGACACGGTTGTACGGAAAATTTAATGGTTTAGAAGGAAGCCCGTATGCTTTTCGGACACGTCATGCCTTGTTATTGGCGCATCATGCGAACCCTTTGGCGGTGGTCTTGGTCTGCGATGCCGATAATCAACCAGAGCGGCTTTTGGGTTTGCAGCAAGCTCGAGATTCGCATTTTGCAGACCATTACCCTGTGGTGGTGGCTGTGGCAAATCCGTGTCGTGAAGCATGGCTGGTTTGTGGTTTTACACCTCAGAATAATACTGAAAAGAATTTGCTCGAGACGCTACATCAAGAACTCTCTTTTCAGCCTTGCTTACAACCAGAACGTTTGAAAACAGCAGATAGTCATGTGCGGAATGCTAAAACCGTGTTAAGTCGTTTGACATCTGGTTCACTCGAGCGTGAACACCAAATTCTCGAGTTGGCTGTTTTTTCGCGTCTGTTAGAACACGGTCAGAACTGTGGTTTAACTGCATTTCTCGAGGAAGTACGTTCTAAACTTGCACCGCTTCTTGGGGTTCGAGCTTAGGTACTTCTGCTTTAATCGAACGCGTTATACTGCCTTAAATACTTTTGGAGGTTTTTTTATGACTGAATTAAAACGTATCTCGAGTTGGGTGAATGGCGCAGCCCATCCAAGTTCTTCTGGTCGGAGCGGTAAGGTTTTTAATCCAGCCACGGGCGAACAGGCGGCTACCGTGGATTTAATGTCTGTGGAGGAAATAGCTGCGGTTGTGGCGGCTTCTAAAGCAGCCTTTCCAGCTTGGCGAGCCACGGGCTTAAGCCGTCGTGCCGAAATTATGTTTCGTTTCCGTGAATTGCTCGAAGCAAATAAAGGCGAACTGGCAAATATTATTTCGAGTGAGCATGGCAAAGTCCCGTCTGATGCGGCTGGTGAAATCGCCCGTGGTCTCGAGAATGTTGAGTTTGCTTGTGGTATTCCGCATCTGCTTAAGGGTGGGTATTCCGAACAAGCCTCGAGAGGCATTGATGTTTACAGTATTCGTCAGCCTTTGGGCGTGGTGGCTGGAATTACCCCGTTTAATTTCCCTGCGATGGTTCCTTTGTGGATGATGGCAAACGCGATTGCTTGTGGCAATACGTTTATTCTTAAACCATCTGAAAAAGACCCAAGTGCGGCACTTTTCCTTGCCCATTTACTCAAAGAAGCTGGGCTACCCGATGGTGTTTTTAACATCATTCAGGGTGATGCAGTGGCGGTCAATGCAATTCTCGAGCATCCAGATATTAGTGCTGTGTCGTTTGTTGGTAGCACCCCAATTGCCAAGTACATTTATGAAACTGGCACGAAGCACGGTAAGCGAGTCCAAGCCTTGGGTGGCGCAAAAAACCACATGATGCTGCTGCCCGATGCCGACCTTGACATGGCGGCTGATGCGGCTGTCAATGCCGCTTACGGTAGTGCTGGTGAGCGCTGCATGGCAATCAGCATGGTCATTGCTGTGGGTGATATTGCTGATGAATTTATCGAAAAAGTCAAAGCGCGTTTGCCAAAAATTAAAGTCGGTCCTGGTACAGACCCAAGTGCCGAAATGGGACCGCTCATCACCAAAGAACACCGTGACCGTGTGGCATCGTACCTCGAGAATGCACCACTCGAGGGCGCGACACTGGTGGTGGACGGACGTGAAAATGTTGTGGCGGGCAATGGTTACTTTTTGGGTGTGAGCTTAATTGACCACTGCAAGCCCGGTATGAAATGCTACGACGACGAAATCTTTGGTCCTGTCCTTGGCGTGACAAGGGTTGACACCTACCAAGAGGGCTTAAAGCTGATTAACGACAACCAATATGGCAATGGCACAGCCATTTTTACCCGCGACGGAGGTGCAGCCCGTCAGTTCCAGTACGAAGTTAATGTTGGCATGGTCGGCATTAACGTCCCAATTCCAGTGCCAGTCTCGTATTACAGTTTTGGCGGTTGGAAAGCCAGTTTATTTGGCGATACCCATATGTACGGACCTGAAGGCATTCAGTTTTACACACGCGGCAAAGTGATTACCAGCCGTTACCCAGACCCAAGCACCAGCAAAATAGATTTGGGCTTCCCACAAAACAGATAGAATAAAAGAGGGTATTACTTTTATCCTTCTTTTCTTAGAAGCCCAAGAGTTTGTCCAGAAATATTCAGAACGAAAAAATGTTTTAGCGCTTTTTGCTAAAACATTTTGCCAAGGTGCTTAATCTAATCTAAATGCTTGCTCTAAACCCAATTGCGCTACTTCTCGAGCTTCAAGCGGACAGTACACCAATGCCAAGGCTGCGGTATACGCCCGCTTAGCGCGGTCTCGCTCGAGCATTAAATCCCGTACCTGCCCAAGTCGAGACAGTACAAACCCCGCCAAGTAACTTGGGCGTTCAAATTGTCCTTGGGAGACCGCCTCGAGTAAATCCCGAGCGCTTGCCCAGTCACCGACAGCCAAGTACAAGCCACTGGCAGCAAACCGTGCCTCGAGTGCCATTCGAGCCAAAACTGTGTCGGCTGGGGCATCCAATGCCAGTAATTGATGTACCAGTGCATCCAAGTCATCGTTGTCCTCGAGTCGGTAGGCGCGGTCTATAATCGCTCTGAACCGACTGGCTTCACTGGGCGCAAATCCTGTTAAATCGGGCAGTTCAAGTCCAAGTTCTAAAAGTGCGGGAACATCATCAAGGCTTGCGAGTACCACCGCTTCTGGCTCGAGACCTGCTACGACTGCCTCTGGCTCGAGACTTGCTACGATGTTCGGCTCGAGACCTGCTACGATTTTTTCTAAACGCTGCAATCGGTGGGCTGTCCCCGGACCCTCCTCGAGAATTTCTGCCACTTGCAAATGATGTATTCTCACCACCTCGAGCAGACTGCCGTAAACCGTTGCAGTGTCCAAAGGGACAGACAGTGCAGTTTTTAAGTCGCGTTCGGCTGTATTAAACTTGGCTAGGCGCTGTTGTCCTTGCGGGAATTGCTTTAGGAATTCAAGCATTTTGTTCTGCTCAGCCTTTGCCCAAGCCCAATCTGGCGCAACGCCCACGCAGTTTATTCTGGCATCCTCGAGCGCAAACAGCACAGGGTCGTCAAGCTCACGCCAAGCTCCACTTGTCCAAGTTTGGGCAGTTACATCGGCTAATAAAACTTTTTGAACCCCTAAAAATCCAAGTATCTCGAGAATCGTTTGGGCGTTATAAAGCGGGGCTGTGGCGTGTAATGCCCCTAGTGTGGCGATCACTTTCATAAGCCTAAATCTACCCCATTTTCAAGATAAACCCAGCGCATGTTCATACAATGTAAAACTTTGGCTGACCAATTCAGCCACCAATCCAATAAATGGTTTATCGTCGCCTAAAGTGTGGGCTGTGTCAAGCATTTGATAGTATGCCAAGCGTTTTTCTACTGGGATAACCACACTGGGAAACCCGTTTTTGAGCAACTCGAGATTGAGCAGTAAACGGGCTGTTCTGCCGTTGCCATCGGTGAATGGGTGAATGCCAACAAAAAGCGTGTGGAGTCGTGCAGCCCGTGCTATTGGGTGCATAGCATCACTCTTTTGATACCACTGGATTAAATCGGTCATTTGCTGTCCAACCAGCATTGCATCAGGTGGGAGGTGTGTTGCCCCAACAATTCGCACATTGATGGTTCGGTAACGTCCAGCACTGTCATCATCAATGTTTTTAAGAATCAATTGGTGTAAACTCCGAATTTGCCATTCTGAAAATGGGGTTTCCCCGCGCACTATCTCCTCGAGTAACAAAATTGCATCGCGGTGATTGATGGCTTCAAAATGTTCGCGTAATAATTTGCCACCAACCGTGATTCCCTCGAGTACAACTTTGGTTTCTAAAAGCGTTAAGGTATTTCCTTCGATGGCATTGGAGTGGTACGTCCAACGCAAATTCAGTTCTTCGCGTAAATTACTGACCAAAGCCAGTGGCAAAGGACGCAACTCATCCAGTGCGGCTTTGCGTTGGTCAAGAAGTTGTAAATCCAATTCCATTATTGAGTAGTGTACCCTGATAAAACCCTTAAAACTCGAGCGGTTTTAAATACGTTTCGATGCTTTCGCGCTTATTCTCGAGAAACGGCGGTAAGGCAAGGCGTGTCCCTAAAGTATCTTCGGTTTCATCGGTGGCAAACCCAGGGTCATCGGTTGAGATTTCAAATAAAATTCCGTTGGGTTCACGAAAATAAGCGGCTTTGAAGTAATAGCGGTCAATTAACCCAGAGTGCCGAATTCCAAATTGGGTCAGGCGCTCGAGCCAAGCGGCGTGGGCTTCGGCGTTGGGAACACGAAAAGCCACGTGGTGCATTCCGCCAGCGCCCGAACGGGCTGGGGGTAGGTCTGGGCGTATCTCGAGGTGGAGTTCGGTGTTGCTGTTGCCTTTGGTCATTTGGTAGACACTGACCTGATGGGCTGGGTTATTCGGCGAAGCGTACTCAGCTACTTTGCTCATGTTCATGACTTTGGTAAGGACTTCGGCAGTTGGTTTTTCTTGCGGTACGGTCAGCATCACCGCGCCAAGTCCACGAATCGTATGTTCGGCTGGGATTTTTTCAGTCCAAGGCACAATGTTATCGGGGCTTGGGTCAGCAATCAGGCTAAAACGTTGTCCTTCTAAATCCGAGAAATCTAGGGTTAAGCGGTTATGGCGTTCTTGCGGGTTTGAGACAGTAATGCCAGCACCAGATAGTCTTTGCGCCCACCAAGTAATACTTTCATCTGATGGAACACGTAGCCCAGTACGGCTGATGCTGTGATTGCCAAATTTTTCTGGGGCTGCATTTGCCCAGTCAAAAAAAGTCACATCTGAACCGGGTGAACCGCGTCTGTCGGCGTAAAACAGATGATAAGCCCTTGTATCGTCTTGGTTGACAGTTTTTTTGACCAAACGCATCCCGAGGGTTTGGGTATAGAAAGCATGATTGGCTTCGATTTTTCCTGTGATGCCCGAAATATGATGAAAACCCAATAAGTTCATAGCCTCGAGCCTAAAGGTTTTGTGCTTCCATTTGTGCTATTTGGATAACCTTGACACTGTATGGTATTTCCTGTACCTTAAAAAAGACCGAATGGTTTTTTTAAGGAAAAAATATGCGAAAAGGCGAGCGAACCAAAGAATTTATTCTCGAGCAGAGCGCGGCTTTGTTTAATAAACAAGGCTATGCCAGTACCAGCTTATCGGACATTATGGCAGCCACTAAACTCGAAAAAGGTGGCATTTACAACCATTTTGCCAATAAAGAAGTTTTGATGCAGGAAGCCTTTTTATTCGCTGTTCAAAAAGTCGAAATGCGCTATAACACTTTGCTCGAGGAACGCCGCGATTCACGTTCTCGGCTTTATGCGGTTCTCGAGGTCTTTAAGAGTTTCTTGACTGACCCACCAGTCCGAGGCGGTTGCCCAATGCTCAACGCCGCCATCGAAGCCGATGATGCCTTACCCGCGCTTCGCCCCAGTGTGCGCCGAGCGCTTGAAGGTTGGCGCACCGCCATTAAAGGCATTCTTGAACGAGGCATTGCTCGCGGCGAATTGCGCCGCGACCTCGACCCCGAAAGTTTCTCGAGTGTGATGCTGGCATCTTTAGAAGGAGCGGTGATGCTTTCTAAAATGTACCGTGACCCTGTGCATATTGAACGGGTGCTGCGTTTTCTCGAGTTGCAAATTGATGGCTTAGAAGTTCGTCCGTACTTGTACGCAGGAGGCTAAAGAGAAAAAAGAATATAACAAAAAATGTGTAGGGTAGGCTCTGCCTACAGTATCCAACAAAGCCTGTAAGCCATACCGAGGAACTGATGGATGTATCTAACTTTCACCAAAACGTTTTGCGTTTAGAGTCTATAGTCGCCTCTGACTTAAATGCTCTTCTCGAGAAGAATGCTGTTGGGACAGCCTTAAATGTAGAACCTTCAGCAGACCTTTTATCTTCACTAGAGTATTACATTCCACTATTGCTATCTCGCCATTATTCAAAATGGGAAAGCGAAAGTTTGGACGGTATTTTATTGGCAAGCGCCCAAAGAATTGACTCGCAAACTGCCGAATTTGCGGGTGTATGTATTTTGATGAGCGATCAAACTGTAACACCTGTTTTCATACGTTTAACTCTTGGTGCATTGTGCGATTCGATCTCCTCTTATCAAGTGTTTTTAGGAGAGTCAGGTGGTGGTCGTCTTGGAATCTCTCATCCTTTATCTAAAGCGCAAGAGCTACTAATGACAATAATCGCTCGTCAGAAAACTATTGAATGGTCATACATCGTTGGGAATGAGTCGTAATTTTTAATGCCTCACCTTTTACCTTTGCCTTTCGCCCTTTGCCTTTTTAGGAGGTATATATGAATGATTTAAGTGCTTTACAACAAACCTTGGTACAAACCTTAGAAATAGAAGTTCTCGAGGGTACAAAAGACCGAGTGGTCGCTAAAATGCCAGTCCAGCCTAAAGTCTCGCAGCCGTTTGGGTTTTTACACGGTGGGGCATCGGTGGCGTTAGCCGAAACTGTTGCCAGTATTGGGGCTTACCTTAACGTTGTCGAGAACGGCGAAAATGCTTTTGGTCTCGAGATTAACGCCAATCATGTTCGCCCCAAGCGCGATGGTTTTGTGACTGCCACCGCCATACCTTTGCACCGAGGCAAAAGCACCCATGTTTGGGATATTCAAATTACTGACGAAGCGGGTAAATTGGTCTGTGTTTCCAGATGTACGATGGCGATTACCAAGACATGAACGGTACTTTTGATCAAGACATGAACGGTACTTTTGATCAAGACATGATTATTGCCTCTGACCTCGAAGGGACGCTAACTGTCGGTGAAACGTGGCGTGGAATTCGGGCATATTTGGAGCAGCACAACCGCAAAACAGATTTTTGGTTATTTTTTTTAAGCCAGTTGCCACAATTCCTAAGCAGCAAGCTCGGTCTGATTTCCAAACGTGAATTTCAGAACCGTTGGACAGCTAATATCATGCGGCTTTTTGTGGGTTTAACTGTAGAAGAATTTAAGACTATTGCCACTTGGGTCGCCGAACACGAATTACTGCCAAAAGTCAGACGCAGTGTTTTACTTAAACTCGAGACTGCCAAACAAAATGGTTTTCGAGTCATTCTTGCCAGTGGCACATACCAACCTGTTCTCGAGGCATTCGCTTCCCGTTTTGGCTTTGAAGCCCTTGGCACACCAATTGAAACTCGAGATGGGGTTTTAACAGGGCAGGTGATTGGCAAAATTCGGGTTGGTTTAGAAAAACGCCTTGGACTCGAGAAATACTTGGCTGGACAGGTTTTACATACAGCTTATGGCGATACCATGCCCGATATTCCGATGCTTGAACTGGCAGTAAAAGCGATTGTTGCCAGTGGCGACAGCGCTCTTGAAGCTGTGGCAAAAGAACGTGGTTGGCGGGTTATTAGCTAGGGATTTTGTCTTTCCAAATGCCGCGCCCAGATGTTCTCCCAGAGTGCTGGGCTTTGTGCTAACTCGAGCTTAAAAATTTGAAGCAGCACATTCTGGTAATCGGCTAGATTCTCGAGGGTGCGTTCAGTTTTGCCTGTTTTATCCAACGTTGTAAGCACCGCCCCACGCAAAGTGTACAAGGCTTCTCGAGTCATGCGTTGGCAGACAGTGGTGCGAACAAAACCACTTTCTGGATTGGTTTGTAAGTCTAAGCAGCGTTCGGCAAAATAATCTAAAGTCCTCGGCTCGAGGCTAAAAATAAAACCAGCCGTGTTACTTTGTGGCGGGTTGTGCATTGTCCAGTGGGCTTGCGAATAACTCATGCGGTACTCGAGAAAACCTGTTTGGTAGATGCCTTCTTGTAAAGGCAGCGTTTCAATAGCCCCATCACCAAAACCGACATCGGCTAAGTATGTACCTTGCTCGAGTTTAACCAGTAAAATCATATGGTCGCCGTCTGGTGTTTGTCCGTTGGGGCGCAAGACACCACTGGATAAACACTGCACCTCAAAGCCTATTTCTTGTAATGCCCAAGCAAAAAGCGTGTTCATTTCAAAGCACCAACCGCCGCGTTGCTCGAGAACAATTTTTTGGTAGGCTTGGGCTAACCCGAGTGGTACATTGCGCCCCAGATGAATGTCCAAATTTTCGTAAGGGATGGCGTTTAGGTGCGCTTCTTGGAGGGCATTCAGCACCGCTACTGTGGGTTCTCGTGCGCCGTGATACTCAATGCGTTGTAAATAAGTTTCGAGTTGCATGGTCTGTATTCTAAACAGAAGGCTGTGCTTTTCTCGAGAAGATTGTCTAGTTACATAATTACTACTTAAAAATGCGACTTGACAAGAATAGTCTAATCATTTATACTTAGGTAAGTGCCTAAGCAATTATCCGAGTACAACCAAATTTTCCATGCGCTTGCCGACCCAACTCGCCGCGCCGTAATTGAACGTCTGAGTCTTGGGTCAGCTACCGTCAGCCAACTTGCTAGTCCGTTTGCAATGGCACTGCCTTCGTTTGTGCAACACCTTGGGGTACTCGAGAAAAGTGGTTTGGTACACTCAAAAAAATCTGGGCGGGTACGCACCTACCACCTCGAGCCAGAAACCATCCAACAAGTCGAGCATTGGTTAAGCAGCCAACGCCACATCTGGGAAACCCGTTTAGACCAATTGGACAGCTATTTAATGCAAATCAAGCCCTCTCTCGAGCCACACGGAGAAAAATTATGAACTTTAACCCAAGCACCGACCTAAAACTCGAACGTATTGTGGATGTAAAACCAGAACTGGTTTGGGCAGCGTGGACGCAACCCGAACACCTGAAAAAATGGTTTGCGCCACGCCCTTGGACAACGGTTGACTGCCAAATAGACCTGCGAATTGGCGGATTATGCCGCACCACGATGCGTTCACCCGAAGGACAAGACTTCCCAAACACGGGCTGTTATTTAGAAATTATCCCCAATCGAAAATTGGTCTTTACCGATGCGCTCGGCGCTGATTTCAGACCCAATGAAAAAGCCTTTTTTACCGCCATGATTCTGCTCGAGCCACATGGTACTGGCACAAAGTACACCGCCATTGCGATGCACAAAGATGAAGCCAGCCGCCAGCAACATGAAGATATGGGCTTTCATGTCGGTTGGGGGATGTGCTTAGACCAACTTGTGGAACTGTTTCAAAATGCGTAAATTGATTGTTTGCAACTTTGTCACGCTGGACGGTTTTTACGAATCCAAAGATAAAACCATTGACAAGTTTTTTGATTATTACCACCCCGATTACCACGGAGATCAAGCCTTTGACCGCTACAATACCGAACTGCTCCACGCCTCTGACACACTTATTCTTAGTGGGCGCAAGTCCTTTTTAGAAAACATGGCGTACTGGGAAAACCTATCCAAAGACCCAAGCGCCACCCTAATTCGGCTCGAGTTAGCCAAGCGAATCAAAGAAATTAACAAAATCGTGGTCTCCGATAAAATTACGCTCGAGGACATTGCCACTTTAGAAAACACACGGATTGTCAGAGGCGCAGATGTACTGACCCAAATCGCCGCGCTGAAACAACAAGCTGGCGGGAATTTGTTAATCCAACTCAGTCGGATACTCTGGAATCATCTTCTGGTACACGATTTAATAGACGAACTGCACCTGACCACCTTTCCAATCATCGCTGGCGAAGGCATCCCCATATTTAATGGTCGCCCGCCCATATCGCTTAAACTCTTAAGCACCCGCACTTGGGCTGGCTCAGGCAATGTACTGGCTTGTTATGCGGTCAGTCGTTAAGGAGAATTATTATGGCAGAATCAATCACTGTTAGCACCAATGTAAACGTTCCAATCGCTTTGGCTTGGGCAACTTGGACGGAAGCTGAACACATCACCAACTGGAATTTTGCCTCCCCAGACTGGGAATGCCCCAGCGCCACAAATAACCCTGTGACTGGCGGAGAATTTTCGTACCGCATGGCAGCCAAAGACGGCAGTATGGGCTTTGATTTTGCGGGAACATACAAAAAAGTGATTCCACTTGAGCTTCTTGAATTTAGCCTTGGAGACCGAGCAGTTAGCATAAAATTTGAAGTTGTCTCGAGTTTAGAAACCAAAATTATCGAAACCTTTGAAATCGAAGATGTCAACAGTGCCGAGTTGCAACGCGATGGGTGGCAAGCGATTTTAGACAATTACAAACTTCACACGGAGCGTGTCGTATGAATAAAATTACGCCGTTTTTATGGTTTGATGGCAATACCGAGGAAATGCTTGGGTTTTATACCAGTGTCTTCCCAAATTCTCAGATTATTGGCACACCACCACGCTTAATTCTCGAGGGGCAAGAACTGATTTTGTTTAATGGCGGGGCGCACTACCAACTCTCACCGGCATTTTCGCTGTTTGTAAATTGCCAAACCCAAGCCGAAATAGATGACTTATGGGAGAAACTCATCGCGGGTGGCGGCGAACCGAGCCAGTGCGGTTGGTTAAAAGACAAATACGGGCTTTCATGGCAACTTGTTCCGCCGATGCTCGGGGCATACTTGCAAGACCCAGACCCAATCAAAGCCAAGCGTGTTCTGGACG
>JAYWHB010000801.1:0-2031 GCA_043777915.1 Deinococcales bacterium | reverse complement strand
CGCCATCGAACATTTCATCAAAAAAACCACTGGGATTGTATTCACCAAACATGTAAGATTATACAGCTTTTATCACTTGCTTGTCAGTGCCTCGAGTGCCATTTTTGCTGCCGCATGACTGGGGTTTTGTTCCAATGCCCGCCGATAATTTTCTTTGGCGGGATCAAACTTATTTTGGCTTTCTAGCGCCCGTCCACGCCAATAAAAGGCTTCGGCTAAACTCGGATGCTTTTGGGCTTGCATCAGCGTAATGGCTTTACTTAAGGCAATTTCGGCTTCTTTGGGGTTATTTGAGGAGACCAATAACGTCCCTTGATGCAGCCACGGCAAGGCTTGACTTGGGTCTAAACGCACTGCCCGACGGTATGCCTCGAGTGCCTGCGCTAAATCCCCAGAGCGCCACGCGGTTGCCCCCCAATCCATCGCATAGCGGTAGACCTCTTTGGGTAAAGCCCGTGTGCTGCTGCTCGAAGCCACCCGCAAATCGAGCAGTGCCTCCTTAAAACGGTTATTACTTGCCCGAATTAGCCCACGTTGCCAGTACGACTCTGGACGCGGCAAATTTGAGAGCCGAAAACACTGATTGATGGCATCCTCAGCCCGAGATAAATAGACCGCCCCACCAGCCAAATAAAGCGCTCGAGATAACAAAAAATAGGCTTCTGAATCCGATGGGCGCACCTTCACATGCGCCTCGAGTTTTGGAATGGCACTTAAAAAATCCCCTTGTTCGATTCGAGAACGCAGCACTGCCAAATCGGTCACTTGGGCGGTCGCAACGCCTACAAATAAAAGCAGCGCCAACAAAAAACGCATTTTAGCCCCGACCAGCGTCTATGGTGATGGTGCGCCCCAATTTACCAAAACGAATCTCGAGTTGCCCAGAGCGGTACTGCGCCACCCCAGAGTCTGGTTCGACAGATACAGGAATCTCGAGAACCCGTGAAAAAGAACCGAGCGGACGTTCGCCGTGTAAACGCGCCCCATAGCCTTGGTCTTCTCGAGTCCCAGTAACCGTTAGTAAATTACCATCATGGTTTAACTCGAGCAGTGACATGTCTAAGCCCGGAGCATCCAGCACCAGCAGCAGCGCATCGTCGGATTCAAACCAATCGGCGGCTGGCGACCAACCAGAACGTTGCGAGATTTGTGCGACACGCTCACGAATTTTTGCCAGTTGACTTAAGGGTTGCCAAGACTTGATTTCCATAGCCGTAGCTTACTCTTTTCATGTCTGTTTAATTCACAAGAACGGATTTTGAATTCTCACACCAGCGTACACCTGACCATGATTTAAGTCCTCACTCCAAACAACCGCACAACCCAACGCCAATGCACTTTCAAGAATCAAAGCATCCCAAAACGAGACTTTGAAAAGCTCGGTATTTCGGGCGGCAGTAAGCACATTCTCGAGATTTGGACTGTGAATTTGCCAGTCCGAAAATTGCCCCATAACGCCAATAGCATCTTCTAAAGTCATACCAGAAGCCACTTTTCGTCTGATATTATTTAAGAATTCTTGAGTCACCTGAATACTGATTGCCCCAGTGCGCTGCAACCAAAGTCTTTCGATTAAATCAGCCGCTTTGCCTTGCTTTACAGGATTTGTATTGTCATACGCATAGAGCAGCACGTTTGTATCCACAAATTCAAGTTTAACGCTCATGCAGTTCTTCTCTCGAGACTTTTTGAATTCCAAGTGGGAAGCCTTGCCGCATTTGGGCGATTGCTTGGGCAGCACGTTCTTCGTAACTTAAATCTGGGTATTTTTCTTGGGCAATCTCGAGCAGTAATTCAGACACGCTTTTATCAAATTTAGCGGCTGCCTGATTCATTTTTTTTAGTAACGCTTCGGGAATTTCAAGAGTGATTGAACTCATGTCTTATTTTAGCATAAGCAGCACTTCAAACCAATCGGCGGCGGGCGACCAATAGGGCAAACGCACCAACTTAAGGTTACTGTACGCTAAGGAATGATTGTCAACATCATTGAACATTTCAGTACCCTCGAAGACGCTCGTCGTGACCACC
>JAYWHB010000800.1:0-5629 GCA_043777915.1 Deinococcales bacterium | reverse complement strand
TCGCTTTGCACTCAAACTGTCAAGGAGCGCGCTTTGTCGAGGTTGCTTTTCCTTTCGGAATTGCCCTCGTGCAGAGCGACGAAGAATGTATCATCCATTTGCAGTTCTGTCAAGCGATGGCTGACATACTCGAGAAAACAGGGTAAATGCTGTTTGGGACAGGAGTATTTGGCGTTTGAGTCTCGAGCATGGAGTGTGTGTGAACTCGAGTCTAATTCATCAACCTCTTGGAATTGGACTTTAAGATGAATGCCTCGGAGGTAGGGTTATGAAAATAGGTTTGGTGGTTCTTTTCGTGCTAATTTCGTCATGGTTTGCTTTGGCACAAAGCAACACAACGCTTTGTGTGCTAAAAACTAAACTCGATTTAACCAAAAATTGCCAAGGCAAAAAAGTGCAACTCAAAGGCACAATCGCAACATTGGTGACAGCCCATCCAGACATGACCACACCCAGTTACCGTTTTCAAAGTTACCTCGATACCGCTTTTGGGCAAGTGGTTTTAATTTCTAGTAAAAGCATTTCTTGCCCCAAGAAAACACTTGAGGTGATTGGAACACTTGGCTGGAAAGACCTTGGTGGGGCGGCTGGCACACGTAATTCTTATCAAAATGCGTTTATTGCCATTGAAAAATTTACCTGCCGATGAATTAGAATTGGCATTCAATGACGGATACCCACGCCCACATTAATCTCGAGGCAATTAAAACCAATGCCCGAAGCCTCTCGAGTTTTGCCAACCGCCCGATTCTTGCGCCAATCAAAGCCGATGCTTATGGACATGGGGCAGTGCGGGTAGCACTAGCCCTCGAGCCAGAAAAACATATTTTTGGATTTGCTGTGGCAACTACATCCGAAGCCCTCGAGTTACGAGCCTCTGGAATTTGCAAAGATGTGCTGCTGCTCACCCCACCACCAAACGAAAAAATCGCCGCCTTGGTGCATCATCAAATCAGTTTTGTGATCTCGAGCCTAGCCGAACTACAAGACCTTTCAAACGAAGGGGCAGCCCAGAACACACGTCCAAAAGTGCATCTGAAAATCAATACGGGCTTAAACCGACTTGGGGCAGATGCTCAAGAAGCTGCAAGCATCCTTAAAGCCAGTCATCACTCGAGTACCGAATTGTACGGCATCATGACCCATTTGGTGGATTCAGAAGATATTCCAGCCAGCTACGCTAAAAGACAAATTCAGCTTTTTAGGGATTTCCTCGAGATGCACAAGCCCGATGTGGCATACCGACACGTTGCCAACACAGGAGCAGTGCTAAATAAAGACTTACAAGCCGAATTTGATTTAATCCGCCCCGGTATTGGCTTATACGGCTACGCGCCCGGTGTGGACTGCGAAAACATCTTGTCGCTCGAGCCAGCCATGACACTTTTGGCTCGAGTGATTCATGTTAAACCACTCGAGAAAGGGCAGCCCGTATCGTACAATGCCACTTGGACGGCGTTGCATGATACCCATGTGGCAACAGTGCGTCTTGGCTATGCCGACGGCTATCCTCGGGCGGTCTCGAGCCAAGCCAAGATGCTCTTGCATGGGCAGGTTGTGCCACAAATCGGACGGGTTTGTATGGATCAGTTGCTTTTAGATGTTGGCACACTCGAGGTTAATTACGGCGATATGGTGATGGTTTTTGGAGCAAACACCATCACCGCCGATGATGTGGCAGGATGGGCAAACACCAACAGTTACGAGATTTTAACGGGTATTGGCGCTCGAGTACCAAGAATTTATGACTAAGTTCTTTTGCCATTTAAGACCACGCCAATAAAACTGTTTCGGACAAGCAATTGATAGGTCAGGAAGGTTAAACCGATGGTTGCCACAACAATACTGGGGAATTTAATCCACCATACCCACTCGAGACCAGAAAGAAGCGTTTGCAGCGCCATGACAAGCGGTAAGTGAATCAGGTAAATCCAGTATGCTGCATCAGAAAAATAACGCTGTGTGGCATTAAAACTCGAGAAGAAGCGCAGTGCAATCCCCAGCAGTGCCAGCGTCCAACTCCAACCCGTCAGGCTGTACAAGGCTGCCAAGCCAAGTTTCTCGGATGGTGGCGTAAAAACGGGGACTGTGCCAAATACCAAAAGACAAGCAATACTGCCAATAACAGCTAAAAATAGATTGACTGCCCAGCGCTGTTTTAAGACCTCGAGCCAATGAATTTGACGGTGCAACCCGTAACCAAACAAAAAGGCTGTGCCGTACCCAATCAAAGCAGGTAAATTTGGATAAAGCGTTGTGTCTGGGGTTGGAATACCAAACCAATAGAGCCAATTGGGGAATAAGTACAAAAAAAGTATCATTGGCAAGGCAATAATAGGCAACCAAGACCGCAGTAATAAAGAAAATACCGCATCAAACGCCATTTTTAACCATGTTAAACGACCCAGCGCGGCTCGAGCCAAAAGCCCAACACCGTAAAAAATCAGCAGTAGATATAAAAACCAAAGGTGAATTAACGGAAACGCATCGGGTGAAAGACTCGAGATGGTAAATGGAGCTTGTGGTCTACCTTGAATGCTGGCAATCCACGTTAAAACCAGCAAGACACAGAAAAATAAAATCGGTAAGCCAACAATGAGTGGTACAGCAATTCGTTTGAGTCGGTCAGCAATAAATTTTTGCCAACCCAAACGCTGTAAGCTCATGCGAGCAAAAAAACCAGCCAGTACAAAGAAAAGCAGCATTCTAAAGGTGTGAATGAGGAAAAAGGTGGCGCTGAGTATCGGACTGCGCTGTGAATCTGCCACCACCCAAATTTGCATTCCGGGCAAAAAAGACATCGTGCTGTGCAGCACCACACCCAGCAGTAAAGCAAAGCCTCGTAAGGCATCAAAGCCATGTAAACGTTCTCGAGTTGGATTCATGATGCTCCTTAGCAGCAAAGAAAGGTCGTATCACCCATTGGTGACAGCCTTCAAAGTGATATTTTAGATAAAATCGGTTTTCTTAAACTGCACGTAAAAGGTCACGGCAAGTAACACAAGCATGACCATCAATTCGGCAGCAACAATCAAGATACTGGTGCTGTCCCAGACGATACTCGAGCCTCGGATGGTACTACGGATACTCGGTAAGTTCGAGATAAATGCCATAAAACCTTGGAGCATTAAATTACCCAGCACAACCGCCGCGATTGTCCAACTTTGTGATTCGGTCATCAAGGCAACGGCTAGAATCAAGCAAAAACCCATCAGAATCTCGAGCAGAATCATCGTCACAAAAGGAATCAGTCCGTCGGGCAGGGTATCTCTGGTTAAAATCAGGACATAACTGGCAATCAGTAATATAAGCCAAGGCACAAGGTAAATCAGTACATTGGCAAGGATTTTACTGGTCGTGTATTCACGCACTGAAATCGGTAGGCTCATGATAAATGGCAGTGTTTGAAGGGTGCGTTCTTCAATGACCGAGGTCATAATTAAATGAATCCCAAGCGAAATTAAAACTGTTATTAAACCAATACTACCAACCGCAAACCAAAGTTCAGAAGGGATACTGACAATGCCTAGGGCTAGAAGTCCGATAATCGAGTACCCAAGAATTAAGTAACGTTGTAAGTACCAATCTTTTTGAATCAAGGGTTTAATCAGTGTATTCATGGGTTTCTCCTTAGATAAAGTCGGTTTTCTTGGACTGCACCAAAAACGTGATGCCAAATAACAGTGCAATCACACTGAACTGCGCCACTAAAATCAGTAAGGTGGTTGAGTCCCAGACAATACTCGAGCCAGTCATATTGATTTTGATGCTCGGTGAACTCGTCATAAATCCCATCAAGCTCTGCAAGGATACATTTCCAATTAAAACCGCGCCAATAATCCAGTAAAGAGATTCGGTAATCAGTGCCATAGCTAAGGCAAAGCAGTAATTGACTAGAATCTGTACAAGAATAAGCGAGAAGAATGGAATTAAACCGTCAGGCAGGGTATCCCTGGTCAGGATAATGACAAAACCTGCGATGCCTAAAATCGTCCAAGGCACAAGATAAATCAGGCTATTGGCTAAAATTTTACCGAGGGTGTATTCACGCACAGACACGGGCAAACTCATGATGAAGGCTAAATTATGTTGGCTACGTTCGGTGATGATGTTGCCAACAGCCAAATGAAATCCAAAAGCCAGTAACACCGTTATCAGACCTATATTTCCAATGTTCATCCAAGTTTGGTCTGGCAAATTGGCTACGAATAATGCCACCAAACCAGCCAGCGAATAACCCAGAATCACAAAGCGTTGTAAGTACCAATCTTTTTGAATTAGGGGTTTGAGCATAAAGTAATTCATAGGCTTACCGCCTGCCTGTGGTGCTTGACGTTGGCAATAAAAATTTCTTCTAAGGTCATGGCTTCTATTGCATGAACAATAACGCCTGTCGCAGTGTAGGCGGCAGTTAAGGCTGGACTAAATTGGTTGGTGGTCACGGTGATTAAACGCCCTGTGCCACTGCTCGAGATAACTTCAGGACGCGGGGTTAGGGTTGTACCGTCGGGAATCTCGAGTTGGACTCTGCGCCAACGTTCTAAGTAACTTTCTTTGTCGCTCGAGTCTATGATTTTGCCTTGGTTAATAAAGGTGATTTGGTCTGAAATTTGTTCGACATCCAAAGTATTTTGTGATGAAAAGAATACGGTGCGTTCCTCGTCGGTCAGGACTTGCATCAATTCGCCCAGCACCTCAGAACGGGCTATCGGGTCTAAACCGGTGGTTGGTTCATCAAGTACCAGTAGTTTTGGTCGGCGGGCAAGCACCAACAGCAGCGCCGCTTTGACCCGTTGACCATGCGATAATCCTTTGATTTGTTGCCCTGATTTTAAGTCAAAAGATTGCAGTAAGTGCTTGGCGTAGGTTGCGTCCCAAGTTGGGTAAATCGAAGCAATAAAATTCATGTGCCACTCGAGGGTGGCGGCTTTGTACAAGCGTAAGTCCTCGGAAACAAAACCGATGTCCTCTTTGGCTTTGGCTTGTTGTGCAGGCATAGGTTGCCCTAAGACTTCGACTTGCCCAGCTTCTTGATGCACCAAACCCATCAGGATACGAATACAAGTGGATTTTCCTGCGCCGTTTGTGCCAATAAAACCCATAATGCTGCCAGTAGCAAGGGAAAAAGAAATGTCCTCGAGTTTGAAAAGTCGGTATGTTTTACTCACATGCTCAAATTGAACAGCCAGTTGGTTCATGGGTTCTCCTTATTTAATATGTTGCCGCAGTTGGGCTAATAATTCTTCGGTCTCGAGTCCGAGGAGTGCGCCTAAACGGGCAGCTTCTTGTAGGTGTGTTTGCAGTTCTTGTTGGTGCAGTTGCGGTTGAACATTTGGCTCGAGCGCCACCCGCGAGCCTTTGCCGTGCTGAGTAAAAATAATGCCTTCGCGTTCGAGTTCGAGGTAAGCCCGTTTAACCGTAATCACACTGACCCGTAAATCGGCAGCCAATTGACGGATGGATGGGATTTCTTGTCCGGCTGCCCAATCGCCAACCGCAATGTGTTGCTTTATTTGCTGCATGATTTGCAGGTACATTGGGCGACCATCGGTTTGGGAAATAAGAAAGTTGCTGTGCATACCAATATACTGAGTATATACAGTTAGGGCAGTTTTGTCAACCCGCAAAT
>JAYWHB010000799.1:0-5629 GCA_043777915.1 Deinococcales bacterium | reverse complement strand
GCGCCTAAATAATTCTTCGCGGGTGCTGCGTTTGGCGGCTGGCAAACGCTCAATATCGCTTTCTAAGTTGCGGTGCAAGACCAGTAAATGCTCAACTATCGGGTGCAATGCCTGCTCGAGTGGGTCTTGGGTGACTTCTGCCCAAATAAACGCCCGTAGAAAACCCATAAACTGCGATAAGCGCGTGTCTCTGGGATAGGTGCGTTCATAAAACTCGAGTGGAAGCCGCAAATCTGGGTTATCCAATTGCTTTTCGGGCGGTAAAGCTGCCGCGCTGTAGACATCTGCGCCTAATCCTGTACGAAAGCGAATCGCCAGAACTTCGGTGTTATCTTCGATGCGGTGGGCATGACGTTGGTTGTCGTTGAGCAGCAAATATCTATCCGGTGTGACCGCAAACCGAGCGCGTCCGACTTGGTGTAACTCGAGACCAGAAAAAACACTGTACAAAGACAAAGACGTGGTGTGAACTGGGATTTCTTGGGCGTTACCCTTGGCATGAATTAAAACGTTCATCCAGCCTTTGGGGTTCGGTGCATCTAAACTGCGTCCAATGGTTTTTAGGGCGGCGTAATCGGTTAAGAACACACTGTAATTGTAACTCGAGAAGAAATAACTTCGTTTGCACTCGAGTCAATACGGCTTTATGGGGTTGTTTGAAGCTCGAGGTAAATCATTTGCATTCCAGCATCCGAAAGTTTGCTGGTATCCACAGTCAATCTCGAGCCATTGCCACTGGCTTGGGGGTTAAGGCGTTCGACAATAGTGCCATAAGCATCCACGCTGCGAGCCAGCTTAATTGCGCCCACCGCCAAGTTTGGCAGTGTCACGGTCAGATTCGGGCGGCTCGGGCGGTTTGCTTCCAGTAACCCAATCGCAAGCACCAGACCACGGTCGGTGCGAAAACCAGCGCTGTAATCTAGGGTGCTGGCATCTGGGGTGGTGCTGAAATTTGGGTATAACTCGAGTATTTTGCCGTACAACAAAGAATACAGGACTTGTACTTGCCGCCCGTGGGCGGTTGGCTTCCCGTTTTCATCGGCGAGGCTCTGGTAGGGATTGCTGCTGCTTTTGGATGGATACCAGAACAACTTGAACTTATCCTCATACGACCAGTCGCGTGCCAGCACCTGCCCAAGAATCGCTGGGTACGAATGCGAAACCTTCCAAGTGAATTCATCAACTGGCTTATCGCCATATTCGGTTGCCCAATAAGCAATGTTTGGTTTGCCTTTGGCTTCGTAGCGATTAAAAACCTTGCGCCAACGATCAAAATCACCATAGTGCTGCCCAAAAATATCAAGGTTCTCGAGAACCCCTGGCACAGCATCAAAAGCATCCATTTGGGCGTTACTGACCTCAGAACTCCAGCAGTTCATGACCCGAACGCCAGCAAACTTATGGGCTTCTTGGGCGGCGGGGACAAACCAGCGCTCGGCAACGCTTTCGACCGAATCCTCTGGGTACTGTCCCGATTCGGGTCGGTGTTCGTTGGCTATTTGAAAGAACGTAACGTTATACGGCGCTTGGCTGTAGCGTTTGACAAGTTCGCGCATAAATGGTCGCCACGAAACATTTGGGTCTGCCATGCGAAGGTTTGGGAAACTCGATTTGAGTTCGGTAATCAGTGTGCCGCTCATGGTTTCTCGCCGTGTGATGTAACCGTTTGGCAGTCCAGAAGCATTCAGCGTTGGTGTGACCGTCCAGCGCTGCGGCGAGGGGAAATCGGTAGCCCCCTTATCCAATCCCCGTCCCTCGGTTACAAACGTGTATGGCGTAGTAACAGCCGCCCAAGCAGGCGTGTTACGAACCATCAGGACGCTTTTTAAGCCAGCCGCAGTAGCATTAGTAACAGCTTTATCAGCACTGCTCCAGTCGTACACGCCCTTGGCTGGATTCATATCCGCCCAAGAAACAGCCATACGAACCCAACCAACCCCGAGCTTGGCAGCAAAAGCAAAATCACTCACGCCTAAACTTTTGGTTGCTTTGATGCCGCTCACACCAAGAAAACCCTCGAGCCGCCCTTGTGGGAGTACGCCCGCAGTCCTTGAAACAAGTGGGATGGTATCTGAATTTGCGGGGACAAAACTGGTGATACAAACGATACTCGAGACCAATCCAATTAAAACAACTGCTTTAGGGTTCATTGCGCTCCTTGAACGGTTTATTTCTAAACCGTATAGAAATTTGGATGCCCGTTCTGGGTTTGAAGTTCCCAATGGAGTCAGCCCATCTCACGCAACACGAGTGATTAATCTGTCACAGCCAGCCGTACTCCAAGCGCTGCAAAAATAAGCGCGAACGAACGACGAAGCCAAAAAAGAATTTTGGGTGACTGCAACACAAAATTCCTAACCGCACTCGCCAGAACACCGTAGACCATAAAAACAACCAAAGTAATCAGCATAAACACAGCACTGAGCAGCAAAAAAATACCAATCGGAGAATTAGAATCTCGAGGAATAAAAAGCGGTAAAAAAGCCAAGAAGAAAATCGTTAATTTAGGATTAAGGATATTTAGTAAAAATGCCTTAACTGCAATCTGCCAAGCGCTTTTACTCGAGCCAGCCGAATTAAAGGTTAAGGCGTTCTGGTCGTGCCACATCTGCCAAGCCAGATAGAGCAAATACGCCGCGCCAACAAATTTAAGCCCTTGAAAAACCACGGCACTGATATGCAGCACCAGCGTTAGCCCTAGAATACTTGCCAGTAAATGCGGCAAAATACCAGCCGTACAACCAACGGCGGCAGCAATACTGGCACGCCAACCCAAAAAAATACCAGTCGAAATGGTGTAAATCGCACCCGTACCCGGAATTAGAACCACAATCAACGAAGTCAGTAAAAACTCAGCATTCAACATAAAAAGCCTCCTGCTCGAGTCTCGAGCCAAGAAAGGCTACTTTGGCAAATGGGAAGCGTCTTGTACGCTCTTGCGGTATTGAGCGGGCGTAACTGCCCAAAGTCGTTTGAACCAGCGCGTTAAATGGCTCTGGTCGCTAAAACCACAAACCAAGGCAACTTCGGCAATACCCTGCCCCTCGAGTAACAATTTCTTGGCATTCCGCACCCGAACTTGACGCAAAAACGCATGAGGCGCAATGCCAATGGCTTTAGTAAAAACATGAACCAAATGAAAACGATTTAAGCCAGTGATGTTAGAAAGTGCAGCCAAAGAAATATCCGCCATAAAATTTTCCTCGAGAAACTGCTTAATCTGGGTTACGGCTCGAGGTTCATGTCCAAATTTTTTTGGTCGCAAAGTTGCATCAGCATAACGCCCAACAAAACGCGCCAGCACAGACTGCAACAAGGTTTCAGACTCGAGGAGGGAGGTTTTCGGGTTCTCGAGCAACCGATGGAGTTGTAAAAAATCTTGGGCAATAAAATCATCTGTAATCACACCCGACTGAAAAAACGGGAGTTCTCGAGAAACCCCAGCTACGTCTGAGGCGATACTTTTGAGAAAACTTGGCTCGAGATAAAACATTCGGTAGTCCCAGCCCTCGAGTATGGCTGGTTGCCCTGTGTGCGGTTCTTCGGGAATGCACAAGTTAATCTGCCCTCGAGCCGCCACAATGTTCTCGCCACGGTAAAAATACCCAAGAGCGCCAGATTCAATCACGCCAATCGCGTACTGCTCATGCGTATGCAAAGGGAACGACTGCGTGAGGTTTTGACCACGCAGGAGTTCCAGATTATGAAGTCTTGGAAAGCGCCAGATTTTAGCGATGGGCTGGGCGGGAAGCATTAGACTGATGATACTAAAATTTTCTCGAGTACAATTCTTAGGACTTATCATTTGATTGGATTTTACAGGACAGACACAGGGGTGTCTTGACTATATACGCGCATCTGACGGGCATGGTCGCCTGTCCCTATAATTAATGCAATAAATTACGTGAGGTAGCTGGTTTTAGCCCGTAAACGACTGACCCAGTAATAACCTAGATGCGTTAAACCATCAAACCAAGCAAAAGCAAAGTAGCCTAAGTCAGCCAAGACTAGACTTCCTTTTGGAATCCACTTAAGTATCGCTCGAGCAGCTACTTTCTCATTCTGCAAGGTATTTTTGTGAAACTCGATTTTACGCCAGAGTTGCAAACGCATATCAAATAAAGCGGTGATTGTACCGATTAGAACAGCTATTTCGGATTGACGTAAGCTCGGTAATCATTTTTTGACTTGATCAAGGGTCATTTCAGCTAAAGCAAACACCCACTGGTAAAACTTGCTAGGTTATGGACAGGTATTTTGAATTGTTGCCCTAAGAGCATCGCCACTTGTTCAAAAACATCGTTCAAGGTCTCACGACTGGCTTTTTTGAGCCGCTTATAGACAGCCTCATCACTAATCGTGAACTTTGGGAAATTCCATAAGCCTTGTGAACTCAGTAAGCGCCAAAGCTCAAGTTATGAGTTAAAACCCCGTAGTACAGCCACTAGTATCCCAGCCCATTAAAATACGAGGTTGACCACGCTTGCTTATCGGGTCTGGGTTCAGCGAAATGATGGTGGTTTTCAGAAAGTCCTCAAGGTCTGATATGAGTTGTGGTTTTTTTGATGGGATGCCATTTCCCTATTGTGACACATAGCTAAGCCGATTAAGCCGGAGTCAATGACCTTGTGGTCGCCTTGCTCAGCGTTAGTTCAAGATATTTTGGTTGAGGTACTTACGTCTCACAGGCTAATTGGATGTACGTCTTGCAGGAAGGCTTTTATCAACTGTTCGCGGTTTTTTAGGTCTTGAATATTTATTGCTAAAGCGCGGTTAAAAGTATTTGGAATCATGCCTAAGCACATAAAAACCGACATGATTTGCATGGTTTTGAATCGAACAGCAAAATCCGTGGGGTGACTTTGGTACAGCTTGGCAATGTGTTGATTGAGTTTTTCTAAAAAAGTCTCGAGTCTTTGGGCAACGATATTTTGTCCTTGTGGAGAAGACATCAGTTGATGCAGCATGACTTTAGAGACATTGGGATACTGGGCTAAACCATCTGCGTAATGCAGTAGGAATTGATACAGTTGTTGCTCGAGACCTTCGACTGATTCGGCGTTTACAAATTGCTCAAAGTCGCCAAAGGCGTTGGTGGTGGCAAGGTCAAAGACTTGCTCGAGCAGTTTTTCTTTACTACCAAAGTGATAATTGATGGCTGCCACATTAACCTTGGCGTGCGTGGCAATTTTTCGTACCGTCATGCCATTTAGCCCGTGTTGCTCGAGGCATTCCAAGGCTGCTCGGACAATGGTTTGGGCGGTGCTGTCGCTTGGGGTTGCCATGATTGGCTGTTTATTTTAGCGCTTTGCGGTCTGGGATTTTATGGGACTTGACAAAAGTAGTAATTCAAACTAATGTTTCAAACAAGTGTTTGAAATTTATACAAACACTTCTTTTTGGTCTTTTTCGAGGTGAGCCATGACATCCAGTCCAGTAAACTCAAATCCAGTTCTCGTCCCAAAACCCCAAGCTCGAGCTTCAAAAAAAGAGAACCTGATGACGGTTTTTTTTGGACTCTGGTTAATCTTTGGTTTTTTAATAGATGGCTATGCCCACGGCAACCTTGTTGAATCCTTGGAGAGCTTCTTTACCCCGTGGCACGCGATTCTTTATTCGGGATTTTTGG
>JAYWHB010000798.1:0-2032 GCA_043777915.1 Deinococcales bacterium | reverse complement strand
GCAAGAATTTGATTGACTTGTAGTATGGCAGATTTTTTCAAGATGCAGTGTGCAAATTTGACATTGGCGCACTGCATCTGTTTTGCCCTGTTTATTTATGTGGCGTTCGGCACATCTGGCATCACGCCACCAATAATCATCCCCAAAACTTGGTCTTGGGTCACATCTTTGGTGTTGACTGTGCCAACAACTTTACCGTTTTTCATGACGGTACAACGGTCTGCTAAATCAAAAACATCGTGCAGGTCGTGACTGATTAAAAAAATTCCAACCCCTTCGGCTTTTAGAGCAGCGATTAACTCCGAGACCTTCGAGGTTTCTTCAGGTCCAAGCGCAGCCGTTGGTTCGTCCATAATCAGCACTTTTGCTTTGAAGTAAACGGCTCGAGCAATGGCTACAGTTTGGCGTTGACCACCGCTCATGTTCTGAACTGGAACACGTAAACTCGGGATTTTTACGCGCAAACGGTCAAGCACTTTACGGGCTTCGACTTCCATCTCATCTTCGGATAAAACAATGCCACTCACTTTCTCGCGTCCCAAAAAGACATTGGCAACTGCATCCAAGTTATCGGCTAAAGCCAGTGTTTGGTAAATCGTTTCGACCCCGTGGCGCTGTGAATCTTGAGGGCTTTTAATTTCAACATGCTTGCCTTCAATTTTAATTTCACCAGAATCGGCTTGGTATGCGCCCGATAAAA
Source organism: Deinococcales bacterium (assembly GCA_043777915.1). GTDB lineage: Bacteria > Deinococcota > Deinococci > Deinococcales > JAAFIG01 > JAAFIG01. The sequence continues at coordinate 1,332 of JAYWHB010000798.1, read as the reverse complement.
CCTTGATTAAAGTGCTTTTACCAGCCCCGTTATGTCCGAGTAAACCGACAACCTCACCGGGGTACAAATTAACCGAGACATCATCAAGGGCTTGATTTCCACCGAAACGCAAGGAGATGTTGTTCATTTCAATCATCGGGTTCATCATCTGCCTCCTTTACGGCGGGTACTGATGACATTCCAAAGCACAGCCACCAGCAGCACAATACCCAAGTAAATCTTTTGTTGTTCGGTACGCACCCCAACTAAGCCTAAGCCGTTCTCGAGACTGCTCATTAAAAGCGCTCCAAGGGCAGCCCCTAGAATTGTACCGCTTCCACCAGACAAGACGGTGCCACCAATCACTGCACCAGCAATCACGGTCAGTTCTAAGTCACGTCCGACGGTTGGTGTGGCACTGTTCAGACGGGCGGCTTGTACAGCCGCCGCAATGGCGGTTAAAAAACCCATTAAAGCAAAAATGTAAACCATCATCATTTTGACGTTAATTCCGGCTAAGTTGGCGGCTTCTGGGTTGCCGCCTATGGCAAAGATATAACGTCCAAAGCGGGTAGCCCTGGTCATCCAATTTAAGTAGCCAAGCACTGCCAAAGCAATTAAAGTAGGCACTGGCATTCCACTGGCAACCGCCGGAATGTTATCTATACCTGTTCCAGGAATTGGATAACTGTTCATGACAGCTGCAAAAGCCAGAATTAAAGCCACAGTTACACCAAGCACCAAGGCTTCAGACCACATTGGACGGACATCAAAACCATTTTTTTGCCGTCTGGTACGCCCAGTAATCGTTTGCCAAACCACCAGTAAACTGGCAGCAATGCCAAAAACCCAAGTCCATAATTCGCCAATCGAACCGTTAATTCCGCCACCGAGAATCTGAAAAGTCGGATCGAGCGGAGCAATTGTAAAACTCGAGACGCTAAAAGTGCCATTCCTGAAAACCAACATTCCAGCCAGCGTGACCACAAAAGCTGGAACACCCCAGAACGCCGACAAGTAGCCGTTAAACGCGCCAATCAGTACGCCAACCGCAATCCCAACCAGCATTGCAAGCACCCACGGTAAATTAAGACCCATCGGGGCAGAGGCTTGCAGCACCGCCATAATCATGGCGGTAAAGCCAAGCACACTGCCGACACCAAGGTCAATTTGCCGAGCCACGATGACCAAAACCATCCCCCCGACCATAATTCCAACCACGGCAGTTTGGGCGGTGAGTGTCCATAAGTTACGTGGCGATAAAAAAATACCCCCACTCCAAATTTGAAAGCCAACCCAGACCGCAACCAATGCCAAGATCAAGGTGAGCAATTGAATATCCACACCCAGACT